>NZ_JBVHLF010000009.1:173261-182630 GCF_055559155.1 Kitasatospora sp. NPDC024654 | reverse complement strand
TGGCCTGTATCCGGACAACCGCCGGGTGCGGCCGACCGGCCGGATGATCCTTTACCACCTCGGCGAACTCACCCTGCGGATCGGCAACGTGACCGACCCGCCCACCGTCCAGATCACCCGAGGAGTCCAACTCCACCTCCTCGACCTCCTCGGCATCGAAGTCACACAAACCCGCTGGCCACAAACCTAAATCGGTGATCTGCGAAGTACGTGGCTAGGGGGAGCCGGCGATCCGTTCCGCCGCCGGTCTCAGCTCCCGTTCAGCACCGCCTGCATCACCGACTTGGCGATCGGCGCGGCCAGCGCCCCGCCCGTGACGTCGGTGGCGCTGCTGTCCGCGACCACCACCGCGACGGCCACCGGGGGCACCTGCGACGAGCCGGCCGGCTTCGCCCAGGAGATGAACCAGGCGTAGGGCGTACCGGAGTTGGCGATTCCGTGCTGGGCGGTACCGGTCTTGCCGCCGACCGTCGCGCCGCCGATCCGGGCGTTCCTACCGGTGCCGTTCTGCACCACATCGGTCATCAGCTGCTGGACCTGGCCGGCCACCTGGGGACTCATCGCCTGCTTGTAGACCTCGGGCTTCATCAGCTGGACCGTGCTGCCGTCCGACTTGGCCAGCTTGTCCACAAGCTGTGGATACATCACCGTCCCGTCGTTCGCCACACCCGCCGCGACCATCGCCATCACCAGCGGGGTGGCGGCGGTGTCGTACTGGCCGATCGAGGAGAGCGCGACCTGGGACTGGTTCATCTGCGTGTCGAAGTTGCTGCGCGCGGCGCGGACCGGGATGTCCAGCTTCGGGTCGTTGAAGCCGAAGTTCTGCGCCATCGCGACCATCTTGTCCAGGCCGGTCTGCGCGCCCAGGTAGCCCAGCACGCTGTTGCAGGAGAGCACCATCGCGGTGTCCAGCGAGATGCCGGTCCGGTCGCACGAGCTGGTGTCGTTGACCAACGGCGTGGTGGTGCCCGGCATGACGTACGGCGAGGGGGCGCCGGCGTCGCTGTCGATGTCGCTCACCGTGCCGTTGGCCAGCGCGGCCGCGGCGGTCACCACCTTGAAGGTCGAGCCGGGCGGATAGGTCTGCCGCAGCGCCCGGTTGAGCATCGGCTGGTCGCTGTCGGCCTGCAGCTTGTTCCAGGCGTTCTGGTCGGCGCTGCTGGAGCCGGCGAAGCTGCTCGGGTCGTAGGACGGGGTGCTGGCCAGCGCCAGGATCCGGCCGGTGCTCGGCTCGATCGCCGCCACCGCACCCTTCTGGTTGCCCAGCCCGGCCATCGCGGCCTGCTGGGCGGCCTTGTCGATGGTGGTGTAGACGTCGCCGCCGGGGTTCTGCTGGCGGGAGATCTCGTTCCACACCGCCCAGCCGGAGAGCCGGTTGTCGGTGCCGGAGAGGATGCCGTCCTCGGTGCCCTCCAGCTGGGTGTTCCCGTAGGTCTGCGAGGAGTAGCCGGTGACCGCCGCGTAGAGCGAGCCGTCGGGGTAGGTCCGTTTGTAGTCGTACTTGCCGCCGGTGGCCGTGGAACCGGTGATCGGGTCGGCGCCGACCAGGATGTTGCCGCGCGGCTGGGCGTAGCGCTCGATGGTGGTCCGCTGGTTGGCGACGTTGCTGTCGTACTCCTTGGCCTGGAACACCTGCACCCGGGTGGCCTGCACGGCCAGCAGCAGGAGCAGCACCAGGCAGAAGGTACCGGCCCGGCGGCCGGTGGTGGAGATGCCGTGTCGTACGCGCGGACTGGGCGGCTTGGCCATCAGGCCTCCTCGGTGGTCGGCGGACGGTGGTCGGTTTCGACGGGCGGGCGGCGGGCGATGTCGCTCATCCGGACCAGCAGCGCGACGATGATCCAGTTGGTGACCACCGAGGAGCCGCCCTGCGCGATGAACGGCAGGGTCAGGCCGGTGAGCGGGATCAGGTCGAGCACGCCGCCGGCGACCACGAAGACCTGGATCGCCACCAGCGCGGCCAGTCCGATCGCCAGCAGCCGGCCGAACGGATCGCGCAGCGCGATCCCGGTCCGGACGCCCCGGGAGACGAACAGCGCGTAGAGCAGGAAGAGCGCCAGCAGCCCGACCAGGCCCAGCTCCTCGCCGATGGTCGCCAGGATGAAGTCGGCCTTGGCGGCGAACCCGATCAGGATCGAGTGGCCGAGCCCGAGCCCGGTGCCCAGCACCCCGCCCCAGGCGAAGGCGAACAGCGACTGGGCGATCTGGTTGGGCCCCTGTCCGGCCGCGATGCTGCCGAGCGGGTGCAGCCAGTCCACCACCCGGGCGTGCACGTGCGGCGAGAGCCAACCGACGGCCACCGCGGCGACCGAGGCCAGCAGCAGCCCGATGGTGATCCAGCCGCTGCGGGCGGTCGCGACGTAGAGCATCACCACGAACAGGCCGAAGAAGAGCAGCGAGGTGCCGAGGTCGGTCTCCAGGACCAGCACGCCGACGAAGGCGGCCCAGATCAGCAGCACCGGGCCGATCACCCGGCCGCGCGGCAGCTCCCAGCGCCAGATCCGCCGGCCGGTCAGCGCCAGCGACTCCCTGTGCACGGCGAGGTAGGCGGCGAAGAATACGGCCAGCAGGATCTTGGCGAACTCGCCCGGCTGCAACGAGTACCCGCCGATGGTGATCCAGATCCGCGCGCCGTAGACCGGCGGGAAGAAGGCCGGCAGGATCAGCAGCACCAGCGCGGCCAGCGCCCCGACGTAGGCGTAGCGCTGCAGCAGCTTGTGGTCGGGCAGGACCAGCAGCACCGCGATGCAGAGCGCGACCCCGAGCGTCGACCAGAGCAGCTGGGTCGGCGCGGCCTCGCTGCCGGGGGTGGCCCGGTCCAGGCGGTAGATGATCACCAGTCCGATCCCGTTGAGCAGGATCGCGATCGGCAGCAGCAACGGGTCGGCGTACCGGGCCCTCCAGCGGATCACGCCGTGCGCCAGCAGGGCGAGCACGCCGAGCGCCGCACCGTACTCGACCGCGTCGGCCGGCACCTTGCCGTCGAGGTTGACACCGACCTCGACGTAGCCGAAGACCGCGACCAGGACCGCACCCAGCACCAGCAGCAGCTCGGTGTTCCGGCCGGTTCTCTTCCTCCCGGTCGGCGGGACGGTGGACGGGGCTGCGCTGGCGGACGGTGTGGCCATGGGGTGGCGGCCCGTTCTGTCGGCTACAGAGGTGCCGCCGATTGTACCTTAATGTCCTATTTATGCATCCTTTATGGCACTCTTTCAGCCGAGTGCGGCCCCACTGATGCGTCGTCGAACCACCCGCCCCGGGTGGCTCAGACGCAGATCGAGCTGGGCCAGCGATGGGCCATCAGCAGTGCCAGCGCCCCGTGCAGCTGGTCCCGCTGGGAGCCCGTCAGCTCGGCGAAGAAGGCGCGCTCGGCCTCGGTCGCCACCGCCTCGGCCTCGGCCAGCGCCTGCCGGCCCGGCTCGGTGAGCACCAGGATGTAGCGG
The DNA here is from genome assembly GCF_055559155.1 of Kitasatospora sp. NPDC024654. NCBI lineage: Bacteria > Bacillati > Actinomycetota > Actinomycetes > Kitasatosporales > Streptomycetaceae > Kitasatospora > Kitasatospora sp. NPDC024654. The sequence continues at coordinate 179,187 of NZ_JBVHLF010000009.1, read as the reverse complement.
CGGCGGTCGGCCGGGTTGCGCCGTCGCTCGACCCGGCCGGCCCGCTCCAGCTCGTCGATCAGCGCGACCATGGTGGTCGGGTCGAGGTTGAGCACCCGGCTGAGGTCCTGCTGGGAGAGTTCCGGACCACCGGCCAGCGCCGCCAGCGCCAGGAAGGTCCGCAGCCGGAAGCCGGCGGCGACCAGCGCCCGGTCGACCTCTTCCTCGATGAGCTTGCCGGCCTTGTGCAGCAGCATCCCGGTACGGCCGGCCAGCGGGAAGTCCGGCCGCGGGGTGCCCGACGGCGGCGCGGCGACAGTGTTCTCAGGGCTCTTGCGGGCCATCGGGGATCTCCCATCGATCGGGAGTCCGGGGTTCCAGGCCGGTACTGCCGCGGTCCCACTGAACTCTTCGGAAATCTACCATCGGCGATTTCAACGCTCAATGAGTGCGACGGCCCGGCGCCCACCGGGCCGTCGGGCGCTCAGTGGCCGCCGTGCTCGGCGCCGGCCAGCGCGCTCTCGTGCAGGTCCCGGGTGCGGATGAAGGCGAAGCCGACCAGCGCGCCGACCGCCGCCACCGCACCGCAGCCGACCAGCACGTCGGTCAGTCCGTGCACGAAGGCCGCCCGGGCCGCCACCCGGACCGGGCCGGCCAGTGCGGCGGGCAGGGTCCGGGCGAGCTGCTCCCCCGCGCCCGCCGCGACCGCCGTCCCGGCCTGCCTCGCCTGCGCCCCCAGCTGCGCGCCGGCGGCGGAGTGCACGAAGGAGTCCGTCACCCGGTGCTGGAACAGCGCGCCGAAGCCGGCGATCCCGATCGCGATGCCGACCTGCTGAAACGTTTCGCCGATACCGGCCGCCATGCCCGCCTTCGCCGGCTCGGCCACCCCGATCGCCAGCGAGGCGCGCGGCGGGTTGAACATCCCCATCCCGAGCCCCATCAGCGCCATGCTGGGCAGCAGCGCGGTCCACGAGCTGTCCGGGTGCACCAGGGTGACCAGGAAGAGCCCGGCCGCCATCAGCGCGACCGCGGCGCCGACCAGCAGCCGCTGCGGCACCCTGACCGTCAGACCGCCGGTGACCGCCGCCGCGACGAACAGGGTCAGGGTCAGCGGCAGGAAGCGCAGCCCGGTGGCGAGCGGCGAGTAGCCGAGCACGTTCTGCATGTAGGAGACCTGCAGGAAGATCGCCGACATCCCGGCCGCGTTGCCCAGCAGGGTGGTCACCGAGATCCCGTTGAAGGTGACGTTGCGGAACAGCCCGAGGTCGAGCATCGCCCGCTCGCCCAGCCGGCGCTCGACCAGCACGAAGGTGGCCAGCAGCACCACGGATGCGGCGAACATCGCGATGATCGGGGCACTGGTCCAGCCCTCCGCCTCGCCCCGCAGGAAGCCCAGCACCAGCAGGGTCAGCGCGGCGGAGAAGACCAGCAGGCCGGCCCAGTCCACCCGGTGCGCCGCCGGGTCACGCGACTCGGCGATCCGCAGCGTGCCGAGCGCCATCGCGAGGATCCCGATCGGCACGTTCACCAGGAAGATCCACCGCCAGCCGATCCCGTCGGTGAGCGCGCCGCCGATCAGCGGCCCGAACGCGATCGCCAGGCCGGAGACCCCGCCGAAGACGCCGAACGCCAGGCCGCGGTCCTTGCCCCGGAACTCCTGGCCGATCAACGCCGGACCGACCGCGAAAAGGATGGCCGCACCGATCCCCTGCGCCCCGCGGGCGAGGTTGAGCGCGCCGATGCCCTGGGCCGCGCCGCAGGCCAGCGAGGCGGCGGTGAAGACGGCGAAGCCCGCGATGTAGACCCGCTTGCGACCGAGCCGGTCGGCGAGCGAGCCACCGGTGAGCAGGAACGCGGCCAGGGTCAGCGCGTAGGCGTCGAGCACCCACTGCAGGTCCGAGAAGTCGGCGTGCAGCGAGGTGCGCAGGTCGGGCAGCGCGACGTTCACCACCGTCAGGTCGAGCATCAGCATGAAGGTGGCGATCGAGACGATGCCGAGCGTCCACCAGCGGCCGGCCGGCACGGCGGCGGGGGTGGACTCGGGGGCGGCGACGGCCGCGGCGGTGGACATGACGAACCCCTCAGGAGTCGATGAGAGAACTAATCGTTGGAATCTCGATGATTAAAGAAGCTAGCGATCAGAGTTTTCAACTGTCAAGGAACGGACGACGTACGAACGATGGACGGCCCGCACCCGGGCACGCCGAAGGGCCGTCGATCACTGATCGACGGCCCCATGGAGAACTACCGGCCCCGGCCCGGGCGCCCGCCGCCCCCGCCGCGGCCCGCCCACTACTCGGCGGCCGGCCTCAACTCGCCTTGGCGGAAGCCCGGTTCGCCGCGACCCAGTCCGCGTCGTCCTGCCAGGCGTAGAAGTCGGTGCCCGCCAGCAGCCCGTGGTAGAGCCCACAGCTCACCGTCGCCCGGGCGCCCGCCCCCGCCGGGAACCAGGCGGCGGTCAGCCTGGCCTCCCCGCCCCGCGCCCCCGCCGTGCACTCCGCGGGCAGCCGGCCGTCGGGAAGCTTGGCGCGCAGCAACCGGTCGCCGCCGGTGGTGGACATCCGGTAGTGGACCTCCGTCGCGTTGTCCGGCAGCCAGCGCGGCACCGAGGTGCGGGCCCCCTTCGCCTCGGCGCCGTTGGCGTAACTGGCCTCCTGGACATACCGGTTGGCCGTCCAGTCGCCCACCTTGGGCAGCAGCGCGAAGCACAGCGCCGCCACCCCGAGGACGGTCACGGTGGCCACCCCGACGGTCGAGGCTTTGATCGACATGGGCTTCCCTTCGCACGGCCGCCCGCCGGTGCGCGAGCCTGACCTCCATCCTCCGCGCCGGGCACGTGTCGCGCGTCGCCCCGCGGCACGAAGCCGGCGTACCCCCGCAGACCGAGCCGCCCCGGCGCGTCACCAGCCATCCGGCGGGTGTCCCTCTCCCGCCGCCGTTCCCCGGCCGACACGGCCGCCGCCGTCGCGCCGTTCGAACAGCGCCCGGGTTATCACAGAACCAGTACGAACCCAGACATAAAGGAAGCCCTTCTCCCATGGCCACTCTCACCCCCGTCGCCGCGCCCACCCCCGCGTTCCCGCTCGACGGCCCACTGCTCGTCGCCGAGATCGAGGCCTACCTCTCCTCATTCCCCCGATCGGCCGCACCCCCGCCGCGCTCCACCGTCCGGGTCTGCCCGCTCGGCAGCACCCTGCAGCCCTGGCACGCGGGCCACCCCGACCCGCACCACAGCCTGCTCGACCGGCTGCTCCGGCGGCCCGCCCGTCCCGTCCCGGTCAGCGCCGCCGAACACCTGCGGCTGACCTCCCGCTACCTCACCCAGCACGGCTGGCTGCAGGGCGCCCTCTGGGACCGGTCCGGCCGGGTCTGCCTGCTCGGCGCCCAGGCCGCCGTGCTGGCCCACGGCTACGGCACCGAGCACACCGTGCGCACCGCGCGCACCCAGGTCATGGAGGTCCTGCACGCCACCGGCCGGCCCGCCACCTCCCCGGACGAGTACAACGACCGCCCCACCACCCGCCAGTCCGACATCCACCGGCTGCTCGACCAGGCCGCCACCCGCGCCCGCACCCTCGCCCTCTGAGGGCGCGACCCACCGGGACCTCGGCCGCCGGGACCGCGGTGACTCAGGGCAGCCGGACCCGGGCGCGCTGCTCCGGGGAGACCACCTGCGGCAACAGCATGCTCCAGATCCGCGAGAGCCACTCCCGCGGACCCTCCACGATCGTGCCGGCCTGCCCGGTGGCGGCCAGCACCCGCTGACTGCGGACCAACGCGTCCACGCCGGTGGTCACCGTCCAGGCCAGCGCGGTCACGGTCCGGGCGCAGGTGCCGGGGAGCACACTGCGGTCGGCCTCGGCACGCAGGTAGGCGTTCCAGAGCAGTTCCAGCCAGCAGAGGTAGCAGTCGACGGCCGGGTCCTGCGGCGTCTCGTACTCGCGCGCCAGGCGGGCGCCCGCGCGGATCACCGGGTCGGTGTGCAGCAGTTCGGCCAGCAGTTCGGTCATGTCGATCAGCGTCTGCAACGCGGGCACCTCGGGGCGGTGCAGCACCGACAGCCGCGCCCGACTCTCGACACAGGCCAACTTCTGCACAGCACTGGCGAGTTCGCCCTTGCTGGCGAAGTGGAAGGAGAGCGCCCCCTTGGTGACCCCGGCCGATTCGCAGATGGCGGCCAGCGAGGCCCGCTCGTAGCCGACCTGGTCGAACATGGTGGCCGCGGCCAGCATCAGGGACCTGCGCGTCTGCTCAGCCCGCTCCTGCTTCAACTGCTTCGGCATGGATCACCTCTGTCGAGTGTGTGGGCAGTCAGCGTCAGGATCAGGCTAGAAACAAACCTGGCGGTATGTCAAATGAGCCAAGACGGGCAGGCAAACCGGCGTTGTCGCCGCCATGAACCAAGAACTGCCGGAAACGCCGAGGACGTTCACCTCAGCACTCGATTGACAAACCGTCCATCTGGTTTGCTATCTTCCTGACATGATGCGGACTCTAAGGGGGAGTTCATGAGTGCCGTCGTGCCTGAGCACCGAGAGCAGTTGATGGACGCGGAGCAGCCTCCGGCGGCGGCCGATCGCATCGCGACGGACCCGTTGCGCCGGGCCCTGGCCCGGGCGTCCCGCTTCCCGTCACTGCGCCACAAGTACGCCGAGCAGCTGCGCAGCACGGCGACCCCCACCCTGGGCCGACTGCCGGTGCTGACCCGAGCCGAACTCGTCCGGGCGGTCGCCGAGTCGGGCCGGGTCCGGCCGGGGACCCAGGGCGCCAACCTCTACGCGGCGGGCGGCTCGGTGGCCGCGCCGTGGCTGGTCGCGGCGCACGGCGACGACACCGCCGCCGAGGCGCTCGGCAGCTGGCGGCCGCTGCGCCGCGGCGAGGTGCTGGCGAACCTCTACCCGGCCGGCCGGCTGCAGTGGGCCCACTACTTCTACAACGCGCTGGCGGCCCGGTCGGGCGCCACCGTGCTGCCGTTCGGACGGCTCGGTGACGACGAGCTCATGCAGTGGCTCGACTTCTTCCGGGACCAGCGGGTCACCGCCCTGGCCGCCCCGCCGGAGGCCCTCGACCGGATCCTGTACGGCTGCGCCGCCACCGGCCGCCCACTCGACTGGCTGCGCAAGGTGCTGTGGCACGGCGGCGGACAGGACCTCGCCCAGCTGATCGCCGAGCGGCTGCCGGAGGTGGAGCTGTGGACCTGCTACGCCTCGGCCGAGGCGGGCGTGATCGGCCACGCCGGACCGGAGTGCCAGCCGCAGACCTTCCACCCGCTGCCGGGGCGGCAGTTGGAGGTGACGGCCGACGGAATGATCCTGGTGACCGTGCTGGACGAGGAGCTGGCGCTGCCCCTGCTGCGCTACCGCACCGGGGACTTCGGCACCACCGTGCGCTGCTCCTGCGGCCGCCCGGAACCCGCGGTACGGGTCTTCCGGGACGCCGCCAGGGTGGGCGTCACGATGCACGGGCAGCCCGTGTGCCCGGACGAACTGGCCGAACTGGCCGAGGAGCTCGAGGAGGTGGCGGCCGCCGAGGTGGTGCTGACGGGGGCCGGGGTCGAGCCGGAGCGGATCCGGCTGCGGGTCTCGCTGCGACCGGGCGTGCCGGCCGACGACTACACCCGCGAGTGGGTCCGCCACCACGTGCTGAGTCGGCACCTGGTGCTGGGCGGCCTGGCCGCCGAGGGCGCCGAGGCCTTCGAGGTCGTCGTCACGGGCTGATCCCGTGCGGAACGCCCACGACGCCGCCGGCGCCACCAGGCGCGCCGGCGGCGTCCGTCCGTCAGGACCGCGGGGGGGGGGGGGGGGGGGCCCCCCCGCCGGGGTGGGGGGGGGGGGGGGGCCCCCCCCCCCCCCCCCCCCCCCTCCCTCCCCCCCACCCCAAAACCCCCCCCCCCCCCCCCCCTCCCCCCCACCCCCCCCCCCCCCCTTTTTTTCCCCCACTCCCCCCC
>NZ_JBVHLF010000009.1:161938-173251 GCF_055559155.1 Kitasatospora sp. NPDC024654 | reverse complement strand
TGTTTTGCCCCCGTAAGAACCCCCCACACCCCGTCTTCACCCCCCGCCCCCGCATTTGTTTTCTTTCGTCCGGGCCCCCGGGGGTCCGCCGGCCCCCCCCCCGCGGTCGGGTCAGGCGGCGGCCGCCCGCCGCTCCACCGCACCCGTCCGGGCCCCGAAGGCGACCCGGAGCTCCGCCCGCAGCCGGTCCAGGTCCTCCTGGTGACCGTGGGCGGCGATGTGCCCGTCCGGGCGGATCAGGTGGAACCCGACCTGACGGCAACCGGTGAGCCGGGCGGTCGGAGCGGCCGGCAGCTCGACCAGCCGGACCAGCGGCCGGTCCGCGACGGTCCCGGCCAGCTCGGCGAGCCAGCTCGCGGGCCGGGCCGCCGGCACGGTCACGGCCAGCGTCCAGCGGGCCGGATCGGCCCCCGGGCCGGCGATGCCGTGCTTCACCGCGAGCTCGCGCGGGAAGACCGCACCCACCTGCAACCGGCCCGGCAGGTGGGCGAACAGCCGGCAGCCGGACCGTCCGGCGGGCTGCTGGGTCGGCCGGACCGGCGGATAGGCGAGCCGTCGCCCGGCCATCACCGGCGTGTAGTGCCGCGAGAGCACCCCGGTCTGGTCCAGCAGCCGGAACGCCGCGTCCCGGGCCGCCACTTCGAGCCGGCCCCTGACCATCCAGGCCCGGGTCTGGATGTCGGTGTCCCGCACCACCCGCCGGGCCACCGCCGCCCGCTCCGGCCCGTAGCTGAGCAGCAGCTCCGGGGGCGCCTCGCCGTTGATCACCGCGGCGAGCTTCCAGGCGAGGTTGTGGGCGTCCTGGAAGCCGGTGTTGAGGCCCTGCCCGCCCGCCGGACTGTGCACGTGGGCGGCGTCACCGGCGATGAAGACCCGGCCCAGCTGGAAGTCGTTGGCGTGCCGCCGGTGCACCCGGAACACGCTCTCCCAGATCGGCTCGGTGATGCGGACCCCGCTCGGACCGCGCTCGTCCACGATGGCCTGCATCAGCGGAACGCTGACCTGCTGGCCCGGCGGCAGGCTGGAGAAGAAGCGGTAGACGCCGTCCGGCAGCGCGACGATCACCAGCGCGCCCGCGGGCGACTGGTAGTACAGCGCCTGGTCCGGCGGCAGGGTGCCCTCGATCCGGGCGTCGACCAGCGCGAACGCGGTCTCGTAGGTGCTGCCGGAGAAGCCGGTGCCGAGCTGCGCCCGGACCGCGCTGCCGGCGCCGTCGGCGCCCAGCACGTAGGGCGCGCGCACCCGTTCGATCCGACCGTCCGGGTGCTCCAGCACCGCGGTGACGCCGTCGGTCGCGGTGAGGCTGCCCGAGTAGTCCAGGGCGTCGAAGGCGAGCAGCCGCACACCGCGCTCCACCACGCCGCCCAGCTCCGACAGGCGCCGGCGCAGGATCCGTTCGGTCTCGTTCTGCGGTAGGCAGACCGGCGCCAGCGCCGCCTCGAACGGGAAGGTGGCCAGCGGCCGACGGTCGGAGAAGTAGCTGAAGGCGTTGATCCGCAGGCCGGCGGCGCGCAGCTCGCCGAGGACGCCCAGGTCCTCGAAGAGGTCGAGGCTGCGCGGCCAGACCAGCAGCGCCTTGGGGAAGGGCGAGGGTTCCCGGGCCCGGTCGACGAGCCGCACCCGCACCCCGCGCCGCAGCAGCTCGCAGGCGGCCAGCATGCCGCTCGGCCCGCCGCCCACGATCAGCACGTCGAACGGCTCCGATACCGCACCAGTCATCTCACTGCCTCCTCGGTCATCAGGCGTCTTTGTTGCATAAGAGATCGAACACCTAGCAGCATCTGTTGCCTGTAAGGCCTCTTATGTATATTCGATTCACGAGCACCTGACCAGCCCCCACTCATGAGAGGCAACTAGCATGCAGAGACGACGACTTGGCGCCACCGGACGCGAGGTCGGGGCGATCGGACTTGGCTGTATGGGGATGAGCTTCGCCTATGGTCCGAGCCAGCGGGACGACCGGGAATCAACCGCCGTACTGCACCGTGCGGTTGACCTCGGGGTCACCCTGATCGACACCGCGGACGTCTACGGGCCCTACACCAACGAGGAGTTGGTCGGTCGGGCACTGCGCGACCTGCGCACCGAGCTCACCCTGGCCAGCAAGTGCGGCCTGGTGATCAGGGACGGTCGGATCGTGCCCGACGGGCGTCCCGAACACCTGCGTGCCGCCTGCGACGCCTCGCTGCGCCGGCTGGGCGTCGAGACCATCGACCTCTACCAACTGCACCGGGTCGACCCCGACGTGCCGTTGGAGGAGTCCTGGGGTGCCCTGGCGGAACTGGTCGCCGCCGGCAAGATCCGGCACCTCGGCATCTCCGAGGCCACCGTGCCGCAGCTGACGGCCGCGCACCGGATCCATCCGGTGGCGACGGTGCAGAGCGAGCTGTCGCTCTGGAGCCAGGACCAGTTGGCGGGCGTCGTCCCCTGGTGCGCCGCCAACGACGCCGCGTTCATCGCCTACGCCCCGCTCGGCCGGGGCTTCCTGACCGGCGCCATCACCACCTCCGACCAGCTGGAAGCGGGCGACTGGCGGACCGGCAACCCGCGCTTCCAGGCCGACGCCGTCGCGGCCAACCAGAAGCTGGTCCGCGCCGTCGCCGAGGTGGCCGAGCGCTACCAGGCCAGCGCGGCGCAGATCGCCCTCGCCTGGGTGCTGGGTGTCGGGGAGCACGTCGTCCCGATCCCCGGCACCAAGCGGATCCCGTACCTGGAGGACAACGTCCGGGCCACCGGCATCGACCTCACCCCCGCGGACCGCGCCGAACTCGGCCGCCTCGCCGCCGACGTCGTCGGCACCCGCTACTGAGACCCGACGCACCACCACCCGACCCACCACAAGGAGCGATCCCGATGCGTTACCGCTACCTCGGCGACACCGGCCTGTCCGTCTCCGAACTCTGCTTCGGTGCCATGACGTTCGGCGGCGGGGCGTCCTTCCTCGGCGCCCCCGACCGCAACTGGTCCGAGTTCGGCACGGTCCAGGACGACCACGTGCTGCGGATGATGGACCAGGCGCTGGACGCCGGTATCAACTTCTTCGACACCGCCGACGTCTACAAGAACGGCATGGGCGAGGAGTTCTTCGGCCGCACCCTGGCCAAGGTCCGCGACCGCGTCATCATCGGCACGAAGGGCCGCTGGCGAATCACCGACGAGCCCAACGACATCGGCGCGACCCGGCACCACCTCTACGCCGCCGTCGATGCCAGCCTGCGCCGGCTGAACACCGACTACATCGACCTCTACCACATCCACGGCTTCGACCCGCGGACCTCGCTGGACGAGACCCTGCGCGCACTCGACGACCTGATCCGGGCCGGCAAGATCCGCTACCTCGGCGTCTCCAACTTCGCCGGCTGGCAGCTGATGAAGGCGCTCTCCGTCTCGGACCGCCGCAACCTCAGCCGCTTCGTCTGCTACCAGGGCTACTACAACCTGGGAGCCCGCGACCTGGAGCACGAGATCATCCCGCTGGCCGTCGACCAGAACGTCGGGATCACCGCCTGGAGCCCGCTGGCCGGCGGCTTCCTCACCGGCAAGTACCGCCGCGGCGAGGGCCGCCCCGAGGGCAGCCGGCTCGCCGAGCGGACCCCGGCCGAGTCCGCGCCGCTCACCAACCCGGACCAGGCGTACGACGTCCTCGACGAGATGGCCCTGATCGCCGAGGCGCACGGGGCGACGGTGGCCCAGGTCGCCATCAACTGGGTGCTGGCCAAGCCGGGCATCACCTCGGCCGTGATCGGCGCGACCAAGCCGCACCAGCTGGAGGACAACCTCCAGGCCATGAGCTGGACCCTCACCGAGGACGAGGTCGCCCGGCTGGACAAGGTCAGCACCACGCCCGCGCCGTACCCGTACTGGCACATCGGCACCGTCGCCGCCGACCGCAAGCTGCCGGGGGACGTCTACCCGGCCTGAGGCGGCTCCCCCACCCCCCAGCACGGCCAAGCACCCGACGATGAAGGAGCCCACCCGTGACCATCACGCCGCTCAACCCCGTCGCCAAGCAGGACGGGAGCACCAAGAAACAGGTCAAGAAACAGACCGCCACCGCCGAGCTCGACGTCAAGCCCGCCGAACAGCCCGCCGAGCGGCTCTCCGCCGAGGAGCGGCTCAGCTACGCCCGCACGGTCGACCGCTACCTGGTCCACCGCGAGTCACTCGGCGAGGTCTTCCTCACCGACCTCCAGCCGATCGACCGGGACAGCTACGCCGCCGCCGCCCAACTCCCGCGCTCGCACGCGTACTACGGCGACCACCTGCTGCGCCCGAACACCTACGACCCGGTGCTGCTGCTGGAGGCCTGCCGGCAGGCCACCCTGGCCGGGGCCCACCTCTTCTTCGAGGTGCCCGCGGACCACAAGTTCATCCTCACCCACCTCAGCGTCAGCCTGACCCAGCCGCGGTGGATCACCGTCGGCCAGTCGCCGTTCCCCCTGGCGATGCGGGTGACCGTGGTCGACCGCAAGGAGCGGGAGGGCCGGGTCACCGGTATCGACTCGGCCATCGAGCTCTCGATGGACGGCACGGTGCTCGGCCGGGCCACCGTCGGCCTGCGGTTCAAGACGCCGACCAGCTACCTGTCCCTGCGGCTGAACAACCGGGACGGGGTCGCCCTGCCGTCCTCGGCGGCCCACCCGCCGCGGCTGCTGGGCGCGCCGGTCGCGCCGCACCTGGTCGGCCGGGCCAACCCGGACAACGTCGTCCTGGTCGACGCCCACACCGACGGCGACACCGCTCGGGCCCGGCTGCGCATCCCGGCCGACCACCCGAGCATGTTCGACCACGCCCAGGACCACCTCCCGGGCATGGTGCTCGCCGAGGCGGCCCGTCAACTCGCCCTGCTCACCGTGCTCGACGCCCGCGGCGTGTCCGCCGTCAAGGCGTTCCCCACCGCCCTGGAGGTGATCTTCAGCAGCTTCGGCGAGCTGGAGGAGGACACCACGCTCACCGCCGAACTCGGCGACCGGTCCGCGCTGGGGCCCGAGGAGCAGCTCTGCTACACCCAGGGCGGCGTCCTGGACCTGGCCGAACTCCACGACGACGGCCACCCCCCGTCGGACGGCGCGGACCTGCTGCCGGTCCGGATCGACGTGCGGCAGGGCGAGAAGCAGCTGTGCGTCTTCACGGTGACCATGAAGCGGATCCAGGCCGCCCCGCCGGCCCCGGGGCGGTGACGGCATGGCAGGGACCGCAGCCGCGTTCTTCGACGTGGACGAGACCCTGATCAGGGTCAAGAGCATGTTCCGCTTCCTGGAGTTCTACCTGCGCCGGCGCGGCGAGCCGGCCGGGACGTACCGGCGGCTCACCGACGAGCTGCGCGCGGCGGCGGCCGGCGGACTGCCCCGGCACGAGGTCAACCGCCGCTACTACCGCCTGTACGCGGGTGAGGAGGCCGGCCGGCTGACGGCGGCGGGCGCGGACTGGTTCGCCGCCGAGCTGGCCGAGGGGCTGTTCGTCCCCGAGACGGTGGAGGCGCTGGACCGGCACCGGGCCGCCGGGGAGACGGTGTTGCTGCTCTCCGGGTCGTTCTTCGCCTGCCTGGAGCCGATCGCCGCCCACCTGAGCGTGCACGGCGCGATCGGCACCCGGCCGGTGGTGCGGCAGGGGCGGCTCACCGGCGAGGTGGTCACGCCGATGATCGGCCCGGCCAAGGCCGCTGCGGCCCGGGCCGCCGCCGGTGTCCTCGGTCTGGACCTCGCCGCCTCCACCGGGTACGGCGACCACTCCAGCGATCTCGACCTGCTGCGCACGGTCGGCCGGGCCGTGGTGGTCGGGGACGATCCGCGACTCACCGCCCACGCGGCCCGGTTCGGCTGGTCCCGGTTGCTCTGCAACCGCCCGCCGGCCGACTGGGAGCCCCCGCTCGGCCCCGGTGCCGAACCCTGGCCCGGGCTCCCCACGAAGGTCGGCCTGACAGGAGAGATCCATGCATGAGGAGATCCGTCCGATCGGCATACTCGGCACCGGCTCGTACCTGCCCGAGAACGTGGTCGGCAACGAGGAGGTGGCCCGGCACGCCGGGGTCACCGACGAGTGGATCGTCCGCAAGACCGGGATCCGGGAGCGCCGCCGGGCCGCCGACCACGAGGCCACCTCCGACCTGGCGGCGGCCGCCGCCGGAGCGGCGTTGAAGCAGGCCGGGGTGCGCCCCGAGCAGGTGGACTACGTGGTGGTCGCGACCTCGACCCCGGACCACCCCCAACCGGCCACCGCCGGCATCGTCCAGCACCTGATCGGGGCGGTCAACGCGGCCGCCTTCGACGTCAACACCGTCTGCAGCGGTTTCGTCTACGCGCTGACGGTGGTGGAGCGGATGCTCCGGGCCGACCGCGACGGCGGCGGCTACGGACTGGTGATCGGCGCGGACATCTACTCCCGGATCCTCGACTACTCGGACCGGAAGACGGCGATCCTCTTCGGCGACGGGGCCGGCGCCGTGCTGCTCGGGCCGGTGGACACCGGGCAGGGCCTGTTCGGCTCCAGCCTGCTGACCCGGGGCGACCTGCACCAGCTGATCGGCGTGCCGGCCGGCGGCAGCCGGCAACCGGCCTCGGCCCGCACCCTGGCCGAGGGCGGGCACTTCTTCCGGATGGACGGGCGAGGCGTGCGCGCCTTCGTGCACGACCAGCTGCCGGCCGCGCTGCACGGGCTGCTCGGCAAGGCCGGGATCGCGGCCGACGCGGTCCGGCACTTCGTCCCCCACCAGGCGAACGGGCAGATGCTGACCGAGGTCTGGCCCGCCCTGGGCCTGGGCTCGGCCGATCTGCACCTGGCGGTGGAACGGTACGGCAACACCGGCGCGGCCTCGGTACCGATCACCCTGGACCTGGTGCACCGCAGACAGTTGCTCGCGCAGGAAGACGTGGTCCTGCTGGCCGCCTTCGGCGGCGGCATGGCCGTGGGAGCCACCCTGCTGCGCTGGGCCGCCACCCGGTACGCCGGCCGGCCACGGCAGCACGTCCGTACCGGCGCGGGCCGGCTGGTCACGACCGGCTGACCCGCGAGGGGTCGGACGGTCCGCGCCGGAGCGCGGGCGTCCGGCCCCTTCGCACCGTAAGGCAACTGATGTATATCCTGAGGTCCATGAAGCTCTCCGGCGACGAACGGCTCGGCCAACACCTCAAGCGGGTCGAGCAGGAGCTGACGGCCGCCAAGCACTCGGTGCTCAAACCCTTCAACCTGGCCGTGCCGCAGTACAACGTGCTGGCCGTGGTGGCCCAGGAGCCGAAGCTGTCGGGAGCCGCCCTGGCGCGCCGCTGCATGGTCACGCCGCAGACGATGTCCTCGGTGCTCGGCACGCTCGAGGGCCGCGGGCTGGTCGAGCGCCGGCCGCACCCGATCCACAGCCACATCCTGGAGACCCGGCTCACCCGCAACGGGCGTTCCCTGCTGACCAAGGCGGACGAGGCCGTGGCCGCCGTCGAGGCCCGGCTCACCGAGGAGTTCACGCCGGCCGAGTTCACCCAGTTGCTGGAGCAACTGGCGCGCTGCTCCGCCGCGTTGGAGGGTGCGGGGGCCGACTCCAAGGCCTCGCGCACGCGTTGACGACAGACTGACGATCGACTGACGCCCGGCCGACCGCCGGACGCACCGACTCCCCTTCCCCGGGCGCTCGTTCGACGAGCGCCCGTTCGGCATGCCCGCAGGCTCACGACTCCCGCGGGCCACCGCCACCCCGGCGAACCCAGCCCGGCCCAGCGCGCCCGCTCCCGCGCCCCCGTCCGACCTGCGCGAACTCCCCGCGACTCCCCCTCCGGCCCGCAGCGCCAGGGCCATCGACCCCTCCCGCCCTAAATACGCCTGACTACTGTCGGTTGACCGATACTCATCAGAGGTCTTATGGTCATAAGGCGTAAGCGACCCAGCGGCGGTCACGCCGCCCGGATTTGGAGGATCACCGTGTCCCAGAACCGCCAAGGCGGGGGCCCGAAGCCGGTGAGCACGGCGGCGACAGCGGTGGGCTTGTTCCTGCTGGCCCTGAACCTGCGCCCGGCCATCGGCAGCGTCTCGCCCGTACTCGACAACATCCAGCAGAGCCTGCACCTGTCCGACTCGGCAGTCAGCCTGCTCACCACCCTGCCCGTGCTCTGCCTGGGCATCTTCGCGGCGGCCACCCCCGCCATCTCCCGCCGTCTCGGCACGGCGGGCGCCCTGGTGCTGGGCTTCGTCGCGCTCATCGCCGGCATCCTGATCCGGATGGACACCTCGGTGTGGGCGATGTTCGTCGGCACCGCGTTGGCCGGCGCCGGCCTGGCGCTCGGCAACGTACTGATGCCGGCGGTCGTCCGGAGCACCTTCCCGGACCGCGTCCGGCTGTACACCGGCATCGCCACCGCCTTCCTCAGTGCCGGCGCCGCGCTGTCCGCGGGCATCGCCGTGCCGCTGAAGAACGCCGTCGGCGGCTGGAGCGGCTCGCTGGCGCTGTGGACCATCCCGGCCGTCATCGGCCTGCTGGCCTGGCTGCCGTTGCTCCGCCGCACCCCGCGCCCCCAGCCCACCGCGCCGACCTCGGCGCAGCCCGCACAGGCCAAGGGCTCGCTGCTCGGTGACGCGGTGGCCTGGCAAGTCACCGGCTACCTGGCGCTGCGCGCGCTGGCCTACTTCACCGCCCTCGGTTGGCTGCCGACCGTGCTGGTCGACCTCGGCGGCTACAGCAGCTCGGCCTCCGGCGCGCTGCTCTCGCTCACCATGGTGCTCAGCGTGCCGGGCGCCCTGTTCGCCCCGGTGCTGGCCGGCAAGCGCGGCACCGGCCCGGTCATCACCGCGATCGCCGTCACCGGCGCGGTCTCCCTGCTCGGCCTGCTCAGCGCGCCCGGCGTGGCCGCCCTCTGGGTCGCCCTGCTCGGGATCACCCTCGGCGCCGGCCACGCCATGGCGCTGACCCTGATCGCCGTGCGCTCCCCCAACCCGGAGACCACCGCCCGCCTGTCCGGCATGGTGCAGACCATCGGCTACCTGGTCGGCGGCATCGTCGGCCCGCTGCTGCTCGGTGTGCTGCACGGCGCCACCAAGGGCTGGACGGTCTCGCTCATCCTGCTGGCCGCCTTCACCCTCCCGGAGCTGGTCCTCGGCCTGCTGGCCAGCCGCAAGCGGTTCGTCCGGCCGCGCGTCCGCGCCACCGGCGCCCAGGGTGCGACCACCACCGCTCCGCAGCCCGCGCTGATCGACGACTGACCCGCCGCCGGCTGGTCAGTTCCCCGTGGCAGCCCCTCCTGCCGCCCGACTCCCACCAGGAGAACCCCGTGTACCACGTCGCCGTCGCCTTCGACGTCATGCCTGAGCACCACGACGAGTTCATCGCCGCCACTCATGAGGACGCCCGTGAGTGCGCCGTGGACGAGCCCTTCACCCAGCGCTTCGAGCTGGTCCAGGACGAGAACGACCCCAACCGGTTCTACCTGGACGAGCTGTACGACGACGCGGAGTCCTTCGACAAGCACATGGCCGGCCCCCACTTCGCCCGCTTCTTCGAGCGGATCGGCCACATCGCCGAGGGTCCGACCTGGCTGATCCGCGGCAACCGGATCGTGGACACCAGCGCGGCCTGACCCTCCCCGACCGCTCATGGCGTCGGGCGCCATCCCCCGTTACCGCGCCCGGCGCCATGAGCCCCACTCGCAGCACCCCGACGAAGACGGAGGAACTCGCATGTGCGGGCCCCAGGTAATGAACCTCGTGTACGGCGACCAGGCCGGCGCCCCGGCCTGCGGCTGCTCGGCCGAACCGCAGGCCGTTGCGGAGGACGACGACGCGGCCACCGCCACCGGGCGCGCGCCGGCCCCGCGGCCGCTGATCCGCGGCTCCCGGGTCGCCGATCTGACCCACGCCTTCGGCAACGACTTCCCGGTGCTGGAGCCGATCGTCCTGAAGCCCCGGATCGACCACTTCGCGCACATCGCCGACGAGGGCTTCAACGCCAACAAGCTGGAGATCGACGAGCACACCGGCACCCACGTGGACGGCCCGGCGCACCTGGTGGACGGCCCGATCTACACCGACGAGATCCCGATCGACAAGCTGATCGCCCCGCTCTGCGTGGTCCGGATAGCCGACCGGGTGGCCAAGGACCCCGACGCCACGCTGACCGCCGACGACATCCTGGCCTACGAGCGCCGCTACGGCCGGATCCCCGACGGCGCGCTGGTCGTCATGGACTCCGGCTGGTGCGACCGGATCAACACCCCGGGCGCCTACATCAACCGGGACGAGTCCGGCGTGCCGCACTTCCCCGGCCTGGGCTTCGACGCGGCCGAGTTCCTGGTCACCCAACGGACCGTGGTGGCCGCGGGCACCGACACCCCCAGCCTGGACGCGGCCAAGAACCTCCAGGTGGAGGATCCGGGCGCGCACCGGATCGTGCTCGGCGAGCAGCGCTACGGCGTGGAGAACATCGCCAACCTGTCCTCCGTGCCCGACTTCGGGGCCACCGCCGTGATCGGCCTGATCCGCCACCGCAAGGGCTTCGCGGGCCCCTGCCGGGTGTTCGGCATCTACTGAGCCAACCACCGAGCCACCGAGCCCCGGGAGGACTCATGGCCGACCTGGCCACCCTGACCGCACTGACCGCACCGACCGGCCCCGGTGACCTGCTGGCCGCCACCCCCGGGGTCACCGCGCTCGCCGCCCGGCTGGCCCGGACCGCCGACGCCGAGCGCCGGCTGTCCGCCGAGACCGCCGCGGCGCTGGTGGAGGCCGGCTTCGCCCGGCACTTCGTACCCCGGCGCTGGGGCGGCGTGCAGGGCTCGTTCACCGACTGGGCGGAGGCGGTCAGCGCGGTCGGCACGGGCTGCGCCTCCGCCGCCTGGTGCGCCGCCCTCTACGCCAACTTCGGCCGGCTGGCGGCCGGGCTGCCCGAGGCCGGGCAGCGCGCGCTGTGGGGCGCCGGCCCCGACGTCCGGATAGCCGGCGCGGTCGCCCCCGCCGGCCGGGCCGAACCGGCCGGCGACGGCTGGCGGTTGACCGGCACCTGGTCGTACCTCAGCGGGGTCGACCACGCTGACTGGGTGCTGCTCTGCGCCCGTCCCGACGACCGGCCGGAGACGGTCCGGCTGTTCGCCGTCCCCCGCCACGACTGCCTGATCAGCGACACCTGGCACTCCCTCGGCATGCGCGGCACCGGGAGCAACACCGTCCGGGTCGACGGCGTGTACGTCCCCGGGCACCTGTCGTTCGTCCGGGCCCAGGACGCCGTCGGCCGCTCGGTCAGCATGCTGGCGTTCGTGGCGGGGGGGGGGGGGGGGGCCACCCCCCCCCCCCACCCCCTTGAGCCACGCCCCGCCCAAGACCTGCGGGGCGGGCCAACACCCC
>NZ_JBVHLF010000009.1:0-161928 GCF_055559155.1 Kitasatospora sp. NPDC024654 | reverse complement strand
GGTTGGGCGGGTGTTTTTCTTCTCCCTTTTTTTTTTTTTTCTTTCCCCCCCCGTTCTTTTTTTTTTTTTTTTTTTTTTTTTTTTTTTTTCCCCCCCCCCCCCCCCCCCCCCCCCCCCTCGGCACTGACCTGCTGGGAGCAGCGCCTGGCCGAGGCCCGGCGGGACGGCCGGACGCCCGCCCGGGCCTCCGTCGAGGCCACGCTGGCCCGCTGCGACGGCGAGGTGGAGGCGGTCCGGCTGCTCGTCCGACGCGCCGCCGGTGTGGCCGACGACCCCGAACGCACCCCCACCGAGTCCCTGCGCGGTGTGCGCGACCTCGCGCTCGCCGCCGACCTGTTGCACACCGCGCTGACCCGGCTCTACCGCGCCGCCGGCACCTCCGCCCAGTCCGACCCCCGCATACAACGCCCCTGGCGGGACGTCACCTGCGCGACGGGCCACGCCCTGCTCGACTTCGAACCCGCCGCCCTCGCCTGGGCCGACCACCGCCTCACCACTCGTGAAGGAACGCACCACCATGACCAGCACCGCCGCAACCACTAGGTACGCCCTGATCACCGGTGCCAACAAGGGCCTCGGCCGGGAGACCGCACGGCAGTTGGGTCAGCTCGGGATGACCGTGCTGATCGGCGCCCGGGACGACGAGCGGGGCGAGCGGGCCGCCCGGGAACTGCGGGAGGACGGCCTCGACGCCCGCTTCCTGCGGCTCGACGTCACCGACCAGGCCGTCGTCGACCAGGCGGCGGCCGACATCCGCCGGGAGTACGGGCGACTCGACGTCCTGATCAACAACGCCGGCGTCGTCGAGGCCGACCAGAGCCCGAGCGAGACCACCGTCGAGACCACCGAACGGATCTACCGCACCAACGTCTTCGGCGTCATCGCCGTCACCCACGCCGTGCTGCCGCTGTTGCGCACGGCCGGCGCCGGCCGGGTGGTGAACGTCTCCAGCCGGCTGGGTTCGCTGCACAAGGCCGCCGACCTGGCCGCCCCGCACCGCTCGCTGCTCGCCTACAACTCGTCGAAGGCGGCGCTCAACTCGCTCACCCTGCACTACGCCCGGGAGTTCGCGGACACACCGCTGAAGTTCAACTCGGTCACCCCCGGGGCGGTCCCCACCGACCTCAGCGGCCACCAGGGCAACCGCACCGTCGAGGAGGGCGCCCGCGTGGTGGTCCGCCTCGCCACCCTGGCGGCGGACGGTCCGACCGGCGGATTCTTCGACGACCACGGCCCCGTGGCCTGGTAGGGGGTTCGACATGACCATCACCGCTCCGGACATCTCGCTGGACGCGCCGCTGGCCGGCTGGACCGTCGCCGGCACGTCCCGCACCACGGCCGGCGCGCTGGCGCTGCGCCACCTCGCGGAGCTCGGCGCCGGATCGGCACCGGCCGACATCGACGCGTTCGGGCGGCCGGCCGTCGACACGCTGACCGTCACCGGGCCGGACGGCCCCACCGGTCGGGTCCGCTGCGACCTCGGCTGGCTGCCCGAGGACCTGGCCGCGCCCGGCTCGGAGACCCTGGTCCAGGCCATGACCGGGCTGATGGCGGTGCACGGCCGCAAGTGGGGCGGGGTCGGGCGGATCCCCGTCGACTACGCCTCGACCTGCGCGGGCGTGCTGGCCGTGCACGGCGTGCTGGCCGCCCTGGTCGCCCGCTCGCGCGGCCTGACCGGCCGCGGCGCTCCCACCGTGGGGGTCTCGGTGGCCGGCGCCGCACTGCTGACCGTCTCGCAGTACCTGGCGGCGGCCACCGCCCCCGAGGAGGAGGAACTGCCCGACCTCACCGGCACCCAGCCCCCGCCGTTCCGCAGCCGGGACGGGGTCTGGTTCGAGCTGGAGACCCTGGAGGCGCTCCCCTGGCGGGAGTTCTGGGCCGCCCTCGGACTCGGCGGGACGCTGGTCGGCCGCGGCTGGCGGGCGTTCGCCGCGCGCTACGCCACGGCGGTGTCGCCGGTCCCGCTCGCGCTCCACCGGGCCCTGGCCGAGCGCGAGTTCGCGCAGATCCTGGACGCCGGCGCCCGCTCCGGGGTGAGCGTCTGCCCGGTCCGCTCGCTCGCCGACCGGCGCCGTGACCTCGGCCTCGGCCCGGACGGCGGCCGGGTCCCACCGCCCTGGCTGCTCCGGTCGCTGCCGGTCGGCGGACCGGCACCCCGGGCGGCAACCCAACTCCCCAGCTGTGAGAAGCCGTTGCAGGGGATCACGGTGGTCGAGGCGACCCGCCGGATCCAGGGCCCGCTGGCCGGACGGATCCTCCAGCTGCTCGGCGCCCGCGTCATCAGGATCGAGCCGCCGGACGGCGACCCGCAGCGCGGCATCCCGCCGATCGCCGAGGACTGTTCGGCCCGCTTCCTCGCCCTCAACGGCGGCAAGGAGGTGGTCGAGGCCGACCTGAAGACCGTCGAGGGCCGCGCCACCATCCGCCGGCTCGCCTCCCGGGCCGACGTGTTCCTGCACAACTGGGCCCCCGGCAAGGCTGCGGCCTTCGGCCTCGACGTCACCGACCTCACCGCGCTCAACCCCCGCCTGGTGTACGCGCACGCGGCCGGCTGGCCACCGTCCGAGGGCCCCGACACCTACCTCGGCACCGACTTCATGGTGCAGACCCACTCCGGGCTCTCCTGGCAGCTGGCCCGCGGCGGCGAGGTGCCGCACCCGTCGTTGATGACGCTGATCGACGTGCTGGGCGGCCTGGTCTCGGCGGAGGCCGTACTGGCCGGGCTGCTCGCCAGGGAACGCACCGGCCGGGCCCAGCAGGTCCGCACCTCGCTCTCCTCGGCCGCCAGCCAGTTGCAGCTGGGCGAGCTGGAGGCACCGCTCGCCGCGCCCGTGCCCCCGCTCGCGCCGGAGGGTCCGTTCGCCTGTGCGACCGGCAGCCTGGCGCTCGCCCTGCCCACCGCGGCCGCGGTGCGAACGCTCTGCGCCGCCCTCGGGATCGACGCCGAGCCGGTGAACCTCCCGGCCCGGATCGCCGACCGGCTGCGGGAGTGCCCGGCCGAGGCCTGGCCCGCCCGACTGGCCCGGCACGGCGTCGAGTCCACCGTGGTCCGCGAGAACCTGGCCGACCTCCCGGCCGACCCCCGGCTGGCCAAGCAGCTCCACCAGGGGCTCTACGCGGGCGTGCTGCCACCATGGCGATTTGAGTCCAACTTCCTGTCAGACTTCGGAATATGACGAATAATCATGCCAATATGATGTCCGGGAAGACCGTACTGATCACCGGTGCCAGCAGTGGCATCGGGGCGGCCGCCGCGCGGGTCTTCACCCGGGAGGGCGCGGCGGTCGTCCTCGCCGCCCGCCGTGAGGACCGACTCGCCGTGCTGGTGGCGGAGCTGCGCGAGAAGGGCCACGACGCCTCGTACGTGGTGGCCGACCTCGCCCGTCCACGGGACGCCCAGCGGGCGGTGACCCTGGTCCTGGAGCGGCACGGCCGCCTGGACGCCGCCTTCAACAACGCCGGCATCGGCGGCGACCAGGTCCCGCTCCACCTCCTGGGCGACGAGGTCTACGACACGATCATGGACACCAACGTGCGCGGTCTCTGGAACTGCCTCAAACACGAGATCACCGCCATGCTGGCGGCCGGCGGCGGCTCCATCGTCAACAACAGCAGCGTCGGCGGCCTCCTGGCGATACCCGCGGCGGCGCCGTACGTGGCCTCCAAACACGCGGTCATCGGGCTGACCAGAGCGGCCGCGCTGGAGTACGCGCAGCACGGCATCCGGGTCAACGCGGTGGCCCCCGGCGCGACGCGCAGCGAGATCACCGTCGACTGGTTCGGCCGGCATCCCGGATTGGAGGAGGCGGTCCACCAGCAGACCCCGCAGGCCCGTACGGCCGGCCCCGAGGAGATCGCCGAGGCGGCGCTCTGGCTCGCCTGCGACCGCTCGTCCTACGTCACCGGGCTGGCCATGCCGGTCGACGGCGGCTACTCGGTGTGCTGAGCACGGCAGTGGAGGCCGCCGGCGCCGGCGGCCTCCACTGTCCCACCACCCTCGTCAGCTCGCGGCGGCCGGGCCGATCAGCACGGTGGAGAAGACCTGCTGGCCGCCCTGGTGGCCGGTCACCCGCACCGCGGTGCGCAGCCGGCTGTCGGTCGGCACCGGCGCGGCCTCGATCCAGCACGGCTCGTCGAACTCCACGTACTGGCTGAAGCCGGCGGACACCGAGATCGGCTCCAGCGGAACCGGCTGGGTCAGGGCGCGGGCGGCCTGGTGGGCGGCCTCGACCAGGACCAACCCGGGCACGTGGTCCACCGGGTGGTCGAAGTAGGCCTTGTTGCCGAAGTCGGTCCGCAGCAGCCAACGGTTCGCCTCACCCGTCGGGGCGAGCACCACGTCGGCCGGGTCGTAACGGCCGACCAACCGCGGGGCGACCGGCGCGGGAAGCGGCGGCTGCTCCCGCCGGACCGTCACATGACGTCCGCGCAGGCGGTGGTAGACCACCGGCGAGACCCAGGAGAACTCGGCCTCGGCCCAGGCGACCGCCTGACCCTCGTGGACGATGAAGACGTCGAGCCGCAGGCCGGTGAGCACCACTCCGCGCCGGCCCGCCGCCGAACAGAGCACCTCAACATCAAGAACGGTCGGTTTGTTATACGGAAGAGAGTGGTTCTGGTCGATCTGGAACCGCAGGTTCTGCAACAGGGTCTGGTGCGAGAGCGGCACCCCGAAGGCGCCGTGGGCGATCAGCAGGCCGCTCTGACGGACCGTCTGGGCGATCACCGTCGGGTCACCGAACCCGCGGTGGGCTGGGAAGACACCGCCGTCCCGGTGGGGCCACACGGCCTTGAGCGCAAAACGCATGTCCCCCCGGCGCCCCCACTCGGTGACGATCAGCCCTGCCTCGGACGTGAGATGTACGTGCTCCTTGCGGATCTTTCGCGAGTATCCGACTTCGTCGGGTATGCGCTGCAGCAGTGCCTCGGACATGGTTCCCCCTCCAGGTAGGCGTGGTACTCGCGCGACACTTGGACGATGGCCGTCCCGACCACGCTGGTAAGATACAGACCGACCGGTTTGATAGTCAACGAGGAAAAGACAAGCGGGAGTTACCCATGGCACAACAGGAACGCGCGCTACGGACCAGGAACGTGATCCTGAACGCCGCGGCGTCGGTCTTCAACGACTTCGGCTACGAGGCGGCCACCATCGCGCAGATCCTCACCCGGGCCGAGATGACCAAAGGTGCCCTCTACTTCCACTTCGCCTCCAAGGAGGACCTGGCCCGCGGGGTGCTCGACGAGGCCGTGACCACCGACGGCGTCCTACCCCAGCAGTCCAAGCTGCAGGAATGGGTCGACGTGGGCCTGGCCCTCGCCCACCGGCTGCCCCGCGAGCCGCTGCTCAGCGCCTCGCTCAAGCTCTCCCTCGACCAGCAGGCCCGCCGGCTCTTCGGCACCCGCTGGCCGGACTGGGTCAGCCTGATGGCCTCCCTCCTCAAGCAGGCCAAGGCCCAGGGCGAGGTGCTGCCGCACATCGACCCGGACACCACCGCCCAGCTCGTGGTCGGGGCCTGGACCGGCGTCCAGGTGGTCTCCGAGGGCCTGTCGGAGGCACCCCCGCTGGAGACCCAGATCGCCCTGCTCTACGACCACCTGCTGCCCGCCATCGCCGTCCCCGGCGTCCTGGCCCGGCTCGACACCTCCCCCGACCGGGGCGCCCACATCGTCGCCGAGTACCGCCGGGCCCAGCCCTGACCCGGCCCGCCCCCACCCTCGCCACCTCCCGACCGGACGACCCGTCAGCCCGTCCGAGCCGTCCCCGGCCGCGGTAGCGCCCGGGACGGCGGAGCGCTACCGGCTGGCGCTCCGCCAGGTGCGGGCCGCCCCAGGGCCCCCGGGGGCCGCCCCCGCCACTGGGCCGCGAAGAGGAACCGCCCGGGCAGGCCGCGGCCCGCCGCCGAGTGGTCGATCGCGGAAGACCCGAGGACCGTCCTCCACCCCACCGGTGCCTCTCGCGACCGGGGACGGCCCAACAGCCTTCCCCCGGACCGGCCGACGAGCGCTCCCGCTCCGCCCTGCCCGCACAACGCGGAAATCCCGCCCGGCCACCAGGGCCGAACGGGATTTCCCGAACCGGCCTCGACCGGTTCGTTGGGTGGAGCTGAGGGGATTCGAACCCCTGACCCCCTCGATGCGAACGAGGTGCGCTACCGGACTGCGCCACAGCCCCAACGAGAAGAAACTCTAGCACCTTCTGGAGGGGGGTCGTGACCACCCCCCTGGTGGGCGGGGTGGGCTACTCGTTGGCGGCGCGCGGCCGGGACTCGTAGACCTCGGCGCGCGGGAGTCGGGCGTCCGCGACCGCGGCGTCCTCGTACTGGTCGAAGAGGGGGGTGCGGTGGCCCTCGGCGGGGCGGCCGGAGTTCCAGGTGCCGGGGGCGCCGAGGTCGAGGCCGCGGGTGACCCGAGGGGCGACCGGGGCGGTGACGTAGGTCGGCAGCGGGACCGGGACGGGCTCCCAGGAGTCCGGCCCGGCGGGCGCGCGCTCGCGCAGACCGTCCACCCACTCCTCGTGGTCGGTCGCCTCCACCAGCGCCTGCTGGGAGGAGGCCGGGCCGGGCGCCGGCGGGGCCGGCGGCACGGGCGGGGCGGTGACGGCGGCCTCCGGGCGGCTCATCGGCTCGGTGGGCGGCTCGGGCCGGCGCAGCAGCCCGGGTGGCGGCTCGTGCGCGACGGTGGCCTGCGCGGCCACCCGGGCCCGCTCCCGCTCCCGCAGGCGCTGGGCGGCCTGGGCGGCGCGGGCGCGATCGAGCTTCACCTCGTACCGCTGGCGCTCCAGCCTGCGCAGGTGGCCGATGTAGAGGGTGAGCAGGATGGCGGGCAGCGCCGGCACCCAGAGGAAGGCGACCCCGGCCACCGCGGCCGTGATCGCGCCCAGCGCGAAGGCCAGGAAGAGCACGGTGACCATCCGCCGGCGCCGGGCCAGCAGCCGCGCCCGCCGCTGCGGCCCGGAGGGGACCGCGGCGGGTCCGGCCGGGACCGCCGGGGCGGCGACGGTGGACGGGTCGTCAGGGGTCGCCACCGGGCCGTCCGCCGGAGTGCCGTCGCCGACGGCACCGTCGGCCGGCGAGGTGCCGGTGGACGGCTCGGCGGCCGACAGGTCGCCGGGGGAGGGGTCGTTGTCGCCGAGGGCCCGGGACGCCCGCCGCTCCATCGCCGACCGCCCGGCGAGCAGGCGGATGGCGGTGCTGAAGCGTTCGGTCGGGCGCGATTCGTTGAGCTCGTCCTGCCTGCGGAGCCACATGGGCACCAGGTAGGCAGCCCAGGCCCCTACGATGACCGCGTAGATGAGGCCGCTACTGCTCACGTTTCACACCGTACGGGCGTAGGGGAAGGCCGGGCAGCAATTTGGCGCGGCGTGTCGCATGATCAAGCTGATTCTCTGACTATTTTGCCGGTATTTGTGGCCGCTTGCCGGGGCAGCGATGCCATATCGATATGAATTTCGAACATATATTCAATTAGCCTTCGCCGAGGCCCGCCCCCCGGGTCGAGCTCGCCTGCCAGCGGTTCAGCATCCCCTCCGGGACCTCGTCCACGGTGAGCGCGTAGACCAGGTGGTCCCGCCAGTCGCCGTCGATGTGGAGATAGCGCGGACGCAATCCCTCGGAACGGAAGCCGAGTTTCTCCACCACCCGCCGGCTCGGCCGGTTCTCCGGCCGGATGCAGACCTCGATCCGGTGCAGCCCGAGCTCCCCGAAGCAGTGGTCGACCGCGAGCGCCACGGCCGTCGGCATGATGCCGCGGCCGGCCACCCGCTCGTCGACCCAGTAGCCGATGTTCGCCGAGCACATGGAGCCCCAGGTGATCCCGCCGACCGTCAGCTGCCCGACCAGCTCGCCGCGGTACTCCAGGACGAACGGGAGCATCCGGCCGGCCGAGGCCTCGCCGCGCAGGTAGCGGACCATCTGACGGTAGGTCGGCCGCGGGCCGGACGGACGACCCGCCGGGGCCGGCGGGACGGTGGCCTCCCAACGGCGCAGCCAGTCACGGTTCCGCCGACTCGCCTCCTGCCAGGCCTTCTGGTCGCGGTACCGGATCGGCCGCAGCAGGATCTCGCCCTCCCGCAGCTCGACGGGCCAGGCCGCGCTCAGCGGGCACTCCGCGGGTGGTCCCCGCCGGCCAGCTGGTCGACCGCGTGTGCCAGCAGCGGCTCCAGCACCGCCAGCCCGTCCTTCACGCCCCCGGTGGAGCCCGGCAGGTTGACGACCACGGTCCGGCCGGCCAGCCCGGCCAGGCCCCGGGAGAGCGCCGAGGTGGGCACCTTCTCCCGGCCGTACGCCCGGATGGCCTCGGCGATGCCGGGGACCTGACGGTCGATCACCCGGGCGGTCATCTCGGGGGTCAGGTCCATCGGCGAGATGCCGGTACCACCGGTGGTCAGCACCACGTCGTACCCGGCGGCCACCGCCTCCCGCAGCACCGCCAGCACCGGCTCGCCGTCCGGCACCACCCGCGGCCCGTCCACCGCGAAGCCCATCCGCTCCAGCCCGGCGACCAGCAGCGGCCCGCCCTCGTCCTGGTAGACCCCGGCGGCGGCCCGGTTGGAGACGGTGACGGCCAGTGCCCGCATCACGCCTCGCCCCGGGACCAGTCGCCGCTCTTGCCGCCGGTCTTGCCGAGCACCCGGACGTCCTCGAGGGCCGCGGCCTTGTCGACCGCCTTGACCATGTCGATCACGGTCAGCCCGGCCACCGCCACCGCCGTCAGGGCCT
Source organism: Kitasatospora sp. NPDC024654 (assembly GCF_055559155.1). Classification (NCBI taxonomy): domain Bacteria; kingdom Bacillati; phylum Actinomycetota; class Actinomycetes; order Kitasatosporales; family Streptomycetaceae; genus Kitasatospora; species Kitasatospora sp. NPDC024654. The sequence continues at coordinate 153,208 of NZ_JBVHLF010000009.1, read as the reverse complement.
CCATCTCGACGCCGGTGCGGTCCGCGGTCCGCACGGTGGCGGTGATCTCCACCGCCTCGTCGGTGACCGCGAGGTCGACCGAGACCCCGGAGATGGCGATCGGGTGGCAGAGCGGGACCAGCTCGGGCGTCTTCTTGGCGCCCATGATCCCGGCGATCCGCGCGACGGCCAGCGCGTCGCCCTTGGGCACGCCCTCGCCGCGCAGCAGCTCGACCACCCCGGGCGCGACCCGGACCCGTCCGGCGGCCACCGCGGTCCGCACCGTGGTGGCCTTCTCGGAGACGTCGACCATGCGGGCGGCGCCGGTTTCGTCGACGTGGGTGAGGCGGTCGCCGGGGGGTGTGGTCACGTCATAACTCCAGCAGGACGGGGTGAATACCGCGCTACCGTACCGCTCCCGCCCTGCCGGACCGTGCGCGGTCCGGCAGGGGAACATCCGGCGGCGGACGTCAGTCCGTCAGAAGGACCACGTCCACGCCCTCGCCGGCCGGCACCGCCAGCACCTCCTCGGGGACGGTGATCAGGCAGTTCGCCCGGGCCAGCGCCCCGACCAGGTGCGAGCTCTCGCCGCCGACCGGCTCGACGGTGCCGTCCGCGGCGGTGTACCAGCCGCGCAGGAACTGCCGCCGACCGGCCAGCGAGCGCAGGGCCGAGCCGCAGACCGCGCGCACCACCGGGCGGTGCACGTCCGGCGCGCCGAGCATGGTGCGGATCACCGGGCGGACGAAGAGCTCGAAGGAGATGTACGCGCTGACCGGGTTGCCCGGCAGCGCCAGCAGCGGGACACCGGCGCCCTCGCCGATCCGGCCGAAGCCCTGCGGCTTGCCGGGCTGCATCCTCAGCCGCCGGAAGTCGACCCCGCCGTAGCTCTCGAAGACCTCCTTGACCACGTCGTACGCCCCGACGCTGACCCCACCGCTGGTGACGATCAGGTCGGCCCGGCCGAGCTGGTCCTCCAGCACCGAACGCAGCACCGCCGCGTCGTCCGGCACCCCGCCCACCCGGTACGCGATGGCGCCGGCCTCCTGGGCGGCGGCGGTGAGGGTGAAGCTGTTGGAGTCGGAGATCTGCCCGGGGCCGACCGGCTCGCCGGGCTGCACCAGCTCGCTGCCGGTGGAGAGCACCACCACCCGCGGCCGCGGCCGGACCCGCACGGTGCCGCAGCCGATCGCCGCGAGCAGCCCGAGCTGGGTGGGGCCGAGCCGGGTGCCGGCGGTGAGCACCCGGTCGCCGGCCTTGACGTCGCTGCCCCGGCGGCGGACGTGGGCGCCGGCGGTGACCTCCCGCAGCACCCGCACCTCCTCCTCGGGCAGCGGCGCGGTCATGCTGTCGGCGGCCCGGCCGGTGCCGGTGCCACCGTCGGTCCACTCGACCGGCGCGACCGCCTCGGCCCCCGGCGGCATCGGCGCGCCGGTCATGATCCGGGCGGCCTGCCCGGGGCCGACCTTGGGCAGCTCGCCGGCACCGGCCGCGATCTCGCCGACCACGCCGAGCACCGATGGGTACCGCTCGGTCGCCCCGACGGTGTCGACGGTGCGGACCGCGTAGCCGTCCATCGAGCTGTTGTCGAAGGACGGCAGGTCACCGGGGGCGAGCACGTCCTCGGCGAGCCGGCAGCCGCGGGCGTCCAGCAGCTGGAGCTCGATCGGGGGCAGCGGGGCGACCTGGGCCAGGACGTCCGCGAGGTGCTCGTCCACCGTCCACATCCGTGCCGCGGGCGGCCCGTCGCAGCACGCGTCGGGGTTCCGGTTCGGGTCGCTGGGTGTGGTCATCGCCACCGCTGCCTTCCGCTCGATTGTCAGGCCTGCATCTCCGTGCCCACGAAGTCCCGCAGCCAGCTGCGGAACTCCGGGCCGAGGTCCTCGCGCTCGCACGCGAGCCGGACGATGGCGCGCAGGTAGTCGGCGCGGTCTCCGGTGTCGTAACGGCGGCCGGTGAAGAGCACGCCGTGCACCTTGCCGCCCTCCTCCTCGGGCAACGTGGCCAGCGTGCGCAGCGCGTCGGTGAGCTGGATCTCGCCGCCGCGGCCGGGCTCGGTCTTCTTCAGCACCTCGAAGACCGCCGGGTGCAGCACGTACCGGCCGATCACCGCGTAGTTCGACGGCGCCTCGGTGGTCTCCGGCTTCTCGACCAGGTCGGTGACGTGGAAGACGTCGTCGCCGAAGCCGTTCGCCTCGACCGCGGCGCAGCCGTAGAGGTGGATCTGCGCGGGGTCGACCTCCATCAGGGCCACCACCGAGCCGCCCAGCTCCTGCTGGACCTCGATCATCCGGGCCAGCAGCGGGTCGCGCGGGTCGATCAGGTCGTCACCGAGCAGGACGGCGAACGGCTGGCCCGCCACGTGCTGCTCGGCGACCAGCACGGCGTGGCCGAGGCCCTTGGGGTCGCCCTGCCGGACGTAGTGCATGTTGGCCAGCGAGACCGACTCACGGACCCGGCGGAGCTTGTCCTCGTCGCCCTTGCGGGCGAGCAGCTCCTCCAGCTCGTAGGCCCGGTCGAAGTGGTCCTCCAGGGCGCGCTTGTTGCGGCCGGTGACCATCAGTATGTCGGAGAGGCCGGCCGCCGAGGCCTCCTCCACCACGTACTGGATCGCGGGCTTGTCGACGACCGGCAGCATCTCCTTGGGCGTCGCCTTGGTCGCCGGCAGGAACCGTGTTCCCAGCCCGGCCGCGGGGACCACGGCCTTGGTGACGGGCAAGCGGGTGTTCGTCGTCGTCATGCGTTGACCTTACTCAGGCAGCTGACCGCTTGGGCCGGGGCGAGGACCGGTCCGCTAGGAGCGGACCTCGTCGGCGGCAGCCAGGGCAGGCACGGTGCGGATGGATCCGGCCAGGGCGGCGTGGCCCGACCCGGCACAGGCCGACAGACTACCGTGCGTTTCTGACCGGTCCCGCCCGTGCTTGGCCGCGGCCAGCGCGCGGTCGGCCGCGCGCAGCAGCGGCACCGCGTGGGTCCCGTCGGCCGGCAGCACGGCGACGCCGGCCACCGCGGTCAGGCCGCTGGCCACCGGGGCCGGCGTGCCGCCGGCCGACGGGACCCACGAAGCGGCCGGCCAGTCCAGCAGCCGGTGCCGCCGGACCGCCCAGCAGAGCCGCTCGGCGACCTTGGCCGCGCCCGCCGCGTCGGTGCCCGGGAGCACCGCCAGGAACTCCGCGTCACCGTACCGGCCCAGGGTGTCCGAGCGGCGGATCTCCACGCTGAGCCGGTGGGCCAGTTCGCGCAACAGCACCGTGCCGTGTCCGCGGCCGTGTTCGGCGGTGATCGCGTCGAACCCCTCGACCTCCAGCAGCACCACGGCCAGCGGCCGCGGCCCGGCTTCCTCCTCGGGCCGGCCGGCCGGCGGCCGGGTGCAGCGCTCGATCTCCTGCTCCAGGGTGGCCCGCAGGTGCCGGTAGTTCCAGACCCCGGTCTGCGGGTCGTGCGCCGCGGCCCCGGCCAGCTCCTCGCAGCGGCCGGCCAGCTCGGCGAGCTGCTCGCGCAGTCCGGACTCGCGGAGCCGGCCGGCCCCGGCCGCGCGCCGCAGCCGCACGGCGAGCACGCCGGACAGCCCGGCCAGCGGGACGCTGAGCAGCGCGAGCGCCTGAACCAGCAGCGGGGTGGGCATCGGACCGCCTTCCGTGGCCGGCCCCGGTCGGGCCGACACCAGGGTGGGACACCAGGTGGGGGAGGATCGTCGCGAAGACCGCCGCACCGGAGGAGCAGCACGTGAGCGACGATCCCTTTCATAACGACAAGTCCGGCCTGAGGTCACGGCTGCTCGCCGAACGCCGCGCACTGTCGCCCGAATGGCGGGATTCGGCGGCCACGGCGCTGGCCGGGCGGGCGCTGCCGCTGGTCCCGGTGGACGCGCCGGTGGCGGCCTACGTCTCGGTCGGGGCGGAGCCGGGCACCCGTCCGTTGCTGGAGCTGCTGCGCGGGCGCGGGGTGCGGGTGCTGCTGCCGGTGCTGCTGCCGGACAACGACCTCGACTGGGCTCTCTACCGGGGCCCGGAGCACCTGGTCGCGGCCGGTCGGGGGCTGCTGGAGCCGGACGGGCCGCGGCTGGGCCCGGCGGCGGTCTGCACGGCCGGCCTGGTGCTGCTGCCGGGGCTCGCGGTGGACCGCCGGGGCCTGCGGCTGGGGCGCGGCGGCGGCAGCTACGACCGGGTGCTGGCCCGGCTGGAGCGGGCCGGGGCGCACCCGCTGCTGGCCACCCTGCTGTACGACGGCGAGCTGCTGGAGCGGGTGCCGGCCGAGCCGCACGACCGCCCAGTGCGGGCCGTGGTCACCCCGTCCGGCGTGCTCCGCTTCCCCGAGCGGCACGACTCCCCCGCATAGCACGACACCGCCGGCGGTGGCCCGCCGGCGGTGTCTCCCCTGAGCCCCGGTCAGGGGCTGAGGGTCAGCCGGTTCTTGGTCGCGGCGTCCACCGCGGCCGGCGAGGAGACCCAGGTCAGCATCTTGCCCTGGCTCCAGAGGTCGGTCTGGTCGTCGTAGTTCGGGCTGAAGGCGTGCCCGGACTCACCGCCCACCAGGATCCAGCGCGAGGCGTCCAGGTCGCTCAGGTCGACCACCATCCGCATCGACGGGACCCAGTCGACCTGGTAGCCGGCCGCCGCGTTCCAGCTGGAGGCGTCGACCGCGGCCGAGCCGCCGCCGATCTGGTACGGACCGCGGTTGAGCAGCCGGTGGATGACGCCCGAGGCGAAGGAGTCGTTGTCCACGCCCAGGGTCTGCTCCTTGAGGTTCAGCGGGTGCAGCCGGCCCCAGCTCCAGGTGTTGGTGTCCTTGCCGAGCTGGGCGGTGAGGTCCTGGCGGGCGTCCTTCATGGCCTCGGCCAGCAGGTTGGTCAGCCCCGACTGCTGCTTGTGGTTGGAGTCCACGAAGGTCCACCACGGGCTGTTGGGGTTGTTGAGCTGCTGGCGGACCACCTCGGTCCAGCGGTCGCCACCGTCCGGCTGGGCCTGGCTGGGCGTGCGGGTGCCGCACTGGGTGACCACCTGGGTCTCGCCGCCCAGCGAGCCGGCCGGCTGGTTGTTGTCCACCTTCTGGCTGACCAGCAGGCAGTCGCCCTGGGCGCGCATGTCGGCCGGGAACTTCTGACCGAACGCCAGGATCAGCAGCTGGCGCCAGACGCCGTTGTAGTAGGCGGCGGCGGCCGAGTCGGCGTCCTGGTTGTAGTTCCACTCCTTGAGCAGGTTCTGGGCCTGGCGCACGTACGGGTCGCTGATCGGCACCTTGAGCAGCAGCGGGACCAGGGTCTTGGCCATCACGCTGGTGTTGTCCAGCTGCATCGACTGCATGTCGTCCGGCGAGATCTTGCCGCCGTTCTGCAGCTTGGCCTGGATGTCGTCGGTGATCTCCTTGGCCCGGGTGCCGTACTCCCAGTCCTTGGTGATCAGCGGCTTGTAGGACGGGTCGACGATCGCCTGGTTGGCGGTGACGATGTAGCCGGACGGCGGGTTGTAGACGTACGGCAGCGACTTGAACGGGATGTACCCCTGCCAGTTGTAGCTGGGGTCCCAGCCCGGGGCCGGGTAGGTGCCGTCACCGTTGCCGCGGATCGGGATCAGGCCGGGGGCCTGGTACCCGATGTTGCCCTGGGTGTCGGCGTAGATCAGGTTCTGCGCCGGGACCGCGAAGTCCTGGGCGGCGGCGCGGAAGTCGCTCCAGTCGGTGGCCTTGTCCAGCTCGAAGATCGAGTCCATGGTCTTGCCGGGGGTGAGCGCGGTCCACTGCAGCGCGACGCCGTAGCCGGTGGTCCCGCGGTCGGGTGCGGCGTTGCCGACCGGCGCGTAGGTGCCGACCTGCTGCATCTCGCTGCTCTGGTCGGAGATCAGCGGACCGTTGTTGGTGCTGCGGACGGTGATCACGCGGTCCGGGCCGCCGGCCACCTTGATGGTCTCCTGGCGGGTGGTGAACGGGACGTTCTGGCCGTTGTAGAGGTAGGTGTTCGGGCCGGTCACCTTCTCCAGGTAGAGGTCGGCGACGTCGGCGCCCATGTTGGTGAAGCCCCAGGAGATGTTCTGGTTGTGGCCGATCATCACGCCCGGCATGCCGGCGAAGGTGAAGCCGGTCACGTCGAACGGGCAGGCGCTGCTGACGGTGTTGCAGTGCAGGCCCATCTGGTACCAGACCGAGGGCAGGCCGGGGCCCAGGTGCGGGTCGTTGGCCATCAGCGGCTTGCCGGTGGTGGTGTGGTCGCCGGAGACCACCCAGGAGTTGGAGCCGATGCCCTGCCCCTGGGTGCCGAGCAGCTGGGGCAGGCCGCCGATCTGGTTGGACAGGCCCTGCAGCAGACCCTGGGTGGCGGCCGCGGCCTGGGTGGTGGAGCCGCTGCTCGCGCTGCTGCCGCTCTGCCCGCCCCCGCCGGTCGGCGGCTGGTAGGTGCCGTTGGCGGAGAGCGTGCCGGTCTGCAGGATGGTGCCGTTGCGGTCGTACGGGTAGTCCGGGTAGAGCTGGGCGATCTGGTCCGGGGTGAAGGTCTGCGACAGCATCGAGCGGTCGATCTGGTCCTGCACGTTGCCGGAGAGGCTCCAGGCCATCGCCTTGAGCCAGGCCACCGAGTCGACCGGGGTCCACGGCTCGGGCTTGTAACCGCTGGTCACCGTGCCGAGCAGGGCGTACTCCAGCGAGGCGCCGGCGCCGCCGGGGTGCTGGGAGAGCCACGCGTTGACGCCGTCCGAGTAGGCCTGCAGGTACTCCTTGGTCTGCGGGGACAGGACGCTGTCGTACTCCTGCTGGGCGACGTTCTCCCAGCCCATGGTGCGGACGAAGGCGTCGTTGCTGACCTGGCTGGCACCGAACATCTCGGAGAGGCGGCCGGCGGTGATGTGCCGTCGGACGTCCATCTCCCAGAACCGGTCCTGGGCCTGCACGTAGCCCTGGGCCTTGAAGAGGTCGTCGGCGGTGTTGGCGTACACCTGCGGGATGCCGTTGGCGTCCCGCTTGACGACCACCGAGGCGTTCAGGCCGGGGACCTTGATGTTGCCGCTGACCTGGGGGAACGAGGCGCGCACGGTGTCCACCGCGTACCACCCGCCGGCACCGGTACCGGCCACCAGCAGCACAGCGAGCAGGAGCACGATCAGACGAGCGCGCCGGAACTTCTTCGACCGGTTCGAGCGGGGCATCTGGGTCCTAGCAACAGGGAGCAAGGGCGACGTCACACAGCTGGGCGGCCGTGACCGCTCACCACATTAGGACGACTCAGGTGGCGCGGGTGCACCGGGGACGCCCACGGTGGGACACAGGGACCCTACCGGGCGGAGCTGAGAGGACGGAGCGGGTGGAACCCGGCAGGACGCGGCGGTTCGCGGTCGGCGGTGCCCGGGACGGGCTCGGACGGCCGTAGTTAAAAGATCCGGTAAAATGTTAGACTGAGTAACGATCCTTCGGATCACTCAGCTGATCACACCTCGGCCGTCCCGTCACACCGCAGTTGGCGGCGGCCGACCACCCCAACAGTTGTTCGCACTCCCTCCCGTGCCGCCCGCCCGTCCGTCGTCCGCGCCGCCCCCAGGGGCCGCTCCCGGCCGACACCCGCCCGCGACCCCGAGGTGCCCCTGCGTTGACCGTCGACCACCTGAACAAGCTCATGCTCGAATCGTCCCTGGTGCTGCTGGTCGCCGTGGTCGCGGTGCGGGTCTCGACCCGCTCGGGGCTGCCCAGCCTGCTGCTCTACCTGGGCATCGGGATACTGATCGGCCAGAACGGACTGGGCGTCACCTTCAACAACGCCGAGCTGACCCAGGTGCTCGGCTACGCCGCGCTGGTGGTCATCCTCGCCGAGGGCGGCCTGAAGACCAACTGGCGGGAGATCAAACCGGTGCTGCCGCCGGCCACCGTGCTGGCCACGGTCGGCGTGGGGATCAGCGTCTTCGTCACCGCCGCCGGGGCGCACTGGCTGGTCGGGCTGGACTGGCGGATGTCGCTGCTGCTCGGCGCGATCGTCTCGTCCACCGACGCGGCGGCGGTCTTCTCGGTGCTCCGGACGGTCCCGCTGCCGGCCCGGCTGAGCGGCCTGCTGGAGGCCGAGTCCGGCTTCAACGACGCCCCGGTGGTGATCCTGGTGGTCGCCTTCGCCACCACCGGCCCGTTCGACCCCTGGTACGTGCTGGTCGGCACGATCATCGCCGAGCTGGCGGTCGGCGCCGCGGTCGGCCTGGCGGTCGGCCGGCTGGGCGCGCTCGGGCTGCGGCACGTCGCGCTGCCGTCCTCCGGCCTGTACCCGATCGCGGTGCTGGCGCTCACCGTGCTCGCGTACGCCGGCGGGGCGCTGCTGCACGGGTCGGGCTTCCTCGCCGTCTACGTCTGCGCGGTGCTGCTGGGCAACGCCAAGCTGCCGCACGGCCCGGCGGTCCGCGGCTTCGCCGACGGGCTGGCCTGGATCGGGCAGATCGGCATGTTCGTGCTGCTCGGCCTGCTCTGCACGCCGGACACCATGGTCTCGGCGGTGCTGCCGGCCCTGGTGATCGGGCTGGTGCTGGTGCTGCTGGCCCGGCCGCTCTCGGTGGTGCTCACGCTCACCCCGTTCCGGCTGCCCTGGCGCGAGCAGGCACTGCTCAGCTGGGCCGGGCTGCGCGGCGCGGTGCCGATCGTGCTGGCCACCATCCCGCTGGTGGCGGACGTGCCCCTCGCGCAGCAGGAGTTCAACATCGTCTTCATCCTGGTGGTGGTCTTCACCCTGGTGCAGGGGCCGACGCTGCCCTGGCTGGCGAAGCGGCTGCGGATCTCCCGGGGTGCGCTGGGGCAGGACATCGGGATCGAGGCGGCACCGCTGGAGCACCTGCACGGGCACCTGCTCTCGGTCTCGCTCTCCCCGGCCTCCCGGATCCACGGGGTGGAGGTCAGTGAGTTGCGGCTGCCCGCGGGAGCGGCGGTCACCCTGGTGGTCCGGGAGGGCAGCAGCTTCGTACCGGACAAGACGACCGTGCTGCGAGCCAACGACGAGTTGCTGGTGGTGACCACCGACACGGCCAGCGAGGCCACCGAGCGGCGGCTGCGCGCGGTGGACGGCGGCGGCAAGCTCGCGGGGTGGCTGTACGGGCGGTGAGGCCGTCTCCGGGTCGTCGTCCGCCGTCCACCTTGCGTTGACAGGTGGATTGCCCAATAGGCCGTAACATGGAAGAGAGTACTATCAGTACAACAGATGTGTTATTGACAGACACCCGCAACATCTGCCTGATGCAGAGTTGGCGCGACCGCTCGGCGGCCGCGGTCCACGGCACCCTTGGCCCCCGCTTCCAACGACTCGGCCAGCCGGACCCCGGTATCAACCCCGGTCGACGCGCGAGAGGACGACTCTCGGCGCCGTCGGGGCACTTCCCACACCCGGCGCGCTACCAGGCAGCAGGAAGGACCGACCGTGGCGGCCCGCCCAACGGTCGACGACCCCGCTGTGCCCGCTCGCGTCGGGTACACCTCGCTTCTGCGCACTCCGCGTGCGTGGACGTTCCTCCTCCCCGCCTTCGCGGCGCGACTGCCCTACGCCATGCTCAGCCTGGGCATCGTGCTGCTGGTCGAGCAGACCTACGGCTCCTACGGCTCGGCCGGCGCGGTCGCGGCGATCTCCGCCGTGGCGCAGGCCCTGGTCGGCCCGCAGACCGGCCGGCTGGCCGACCGGTTCGGGCAGGCCGCCGTGCTGGTGCCGACCGTGCTGGTGCACGCCGTCTCGGTCGGCGCGCTGATCGCGCTGGCGCTGGGCCACGCGCCGCTCTGGACGCTCTTCGTGGCCGCCGCGCCGGCCGGTGCCACCATCCCGCAGATCGGCGCGATGGTCCGGGCGCGCTGGGTGGCCAAGCTGGCCGACCAGCCGCCGGGCTACCTGAACACGGCCTTCGCGTTCGAGTCGGTGACGGACGAGTTCACCTTCGTGGTAGGTCCGGTCATCGCCAGCGCCATCGCGACCGGAGTCTCTCCCTCCGCCGGACTGGTTGCCGAGGCGGCGCTCACCGTGGTCGGCGGACTGGCGTTCGCCGCGCAGCGCCGGACGGCCCCGGCCCGGCACCCCAAGGTGCCCGGCACCGGCCGCGCCTCGGCACTCGCCTCGCCGGGCGTCCGGCTGCTGGCCGGCACGTTCCTCGGGGTCGGCTCCGTCTTCGGGGGCATGCAGGTATCGGTGACCGCGTTCGCCGGGTCGGTCGGCCAGAGCGATCTCAGCGGCACGGTCTACGGGATCTTCGCCGGCGGCTCGATGCTGGCCGGGGCCTGCTACGGCATGGTCTCCTGGCGCCGGGCGGCCCGGCAGCGGATGCTGATCAGCTACGCGCTGCTGGTGCTCGGCTGCTCGACGCTCTGGGCGATGCCCAACCTGACCGCGCTGGCCGTGGCCGGCCTGGTCTGCGGGTTCGCCATCGCGCCGACCCTGATCACCGGGTACACGCTGGTCGAGTCGCTGGTCGCGGACGGCGCCAAGACCGAGGCCTTCACCTGGCTGACCGGGGCGATCGGGCTGGGGCTGGCGGCCGGCTCGACGGTGGCCGGGATGCTGATCGACGCTCACGGGGCGTGGACCGGGTTCCTGGTTCCGGTCACCGGTGCGGGCGCCGGGCTGGTGGCGCTGGTCACGTTGCGGCGGCTGCTCGTCGCGCCGGGGGCCGCGAGCCGTACCGTTGCCAAGGGCGGGGCCAGCCCGCAGCAGCAGCTCGCGAGGGTCGGGGAGGGCTGAGGGGCTCCGCACGCCTCCGCAGGGCCTTCACCTGGGCGCCCCGACCCGAAGCGCTGGACTGATCCAGCGGAATACCGCATCATGGACCGTCGTTAGCACTCATCAGGCGAGAGTGCCAGGAGGAAGACAAGTGCCCACGTACCAGTACCAGTGCACCGAGTGCGGCAGCGGCCTTGAGGCGGTGCAGAAGTTCACCGACGAGGCCCTGACCGAGTGCCCGCAATGCCAGGGACGCCTGCGCAAGGTCTTCTCCGCGGTCGGCGTGGTCTTCAAGGGCTCGGGCTTCTACCGGACGGACAGCCGGTCCTCCTCCAGCAGCTCGGTGGGCTCCGCGTCGTCCGCGTCGTCCGCGTCGAGCAACGGGTCCTCCGGGGCCTCGTCGAACGGCTCGGGCTCGTCCGCCGCGAGCTCCCCGTCGTCGGCCGGCTCGTCGGCCGCCGCGTCGTCGTCCTCCTCGGGCGGCTCCGCCTCGGCCTGACCGCGGCACCGCATTCGTCATACCGCAGGCCCCTGGTGGGTCGCCCCGGACGGGGTGGCCCACCAGGGGTTCTGTGCTGTTCGGGGGTGGCGTGGGCCAGGCGGGAGGCGCGGAGTTGTCCACACCCCCGGGGTTTTCCACAGGGAAGGGGGAAATCCGCCGGCCGTGGGGCGGGCAGGGCAACCTGATCCGGCAAGCGGTTCTTCGGGCGCGGCTGTTCGGGCGCGGTTCTCCGGGACTCGTTTGCTCTCCCCGTCGTGCTCTCCACCCAGTGAGGCGGTGCCGGATCCCATGTCCAGCGACCTGACCATCCACCCCAGCGGCCGACCGAGCGGTCCGGAAGGCCCCCTCGTCCTCGCCACCCCGCCGCCCGTACCGGCCCCCGTCCCGACCCCGGAGCCCGCCCCCGGCCCGGCTGCCTCCCGGCCGGCCGTGCCGCGCGCGCGGTCGTCCATCCCGCCGCGGCAGGTCGTCCACGACTTCGCACCGATCCGCTGCGGGGCGAGCCGGCGGTACCGCCTGTGGCAGGCGGTCCGGCACCGACCGGGGCTGCTGGCCGGCGGCCTGCTCGCCGCCGCGACGGCACTGGCCGTCGGCCCGGCACCGCCGGGAACGCCGCCACCCACCGCGCCGGCGAGCGCCCGGGCGGACGCGGCTGCGACCGGCTCACCGCGCTGCGCCGCCGGTCCCTGAGCTGGTCGGGCTGGTCGGCCGCTGTTCCGCTCGGCCGCCGTGCCGCTCAGCCGCCGTGGTGGGGCGGGCGCTGGCTCAGGTACCAGTCGAGGTCCCGTCCGCCGCTGCCGGAGTCGCCCCAACCGGCATCGGTGTCGTCCCGCGACGGGCGGCTCAGCGGGTCGCTGAAGACGAGCTTGGTGGTCTTCGGCGCGGTGGTCGCCCGCTGCTCCGCCTCCGGCGTCCGCCCGCCCGTCGGTTCCCGCTTCTCGTCCTGCCCAGCCATCGTCCCGCCTCCGGTCACTCGGGCCTCGCCCGTCCCCGTCCAGCCTAGGACGACCTCGGGGGCCGGACGACCGTCCAACCCCCGAGGTCGTGCTGCCGCGCTGCTGGCCGACTGGCCGACTGGCCGACTGGCTCAGCCGAGCTTGGCCTTGAGGAAGTTGGCCCCGTTGTAGGTGCCCCAACCGGTGACCTTGTCGTAGCCGGTGCCCGCGCTGTACGCCCCGTTGCTGCCGGACTTCACGTCGTGGAAGGCCGACGAGTAGGAGCTGGAGGAGGCCAGGTTGTAGATGGTGCTGTTCGCGAACCCGAAGGAGGGCTTGCCCTTGGCCTTGGCCTCGCTGTTGTAGACGGCCACGAAGGCCGCCCAGTTCGGCGCCGCCGCGCTGGTCCCGCCGAACTCGGCCCAGCTCCCCTGGCTGTAGACCGCCCAGCCGGTGGACGGGTCGGCGGCGGCGGCCACGTCCGGCACGTCGCGGAACTTGCCGGTGTTGACCTTGCTCTGGAAGCTCGGCGTGCTGAAGTACGAGGAGATCCCGCCGCCGCTGCCGCTCCAGGCGGTCTCCTTGCTCCACGCACCCGAGGAGGAGGTGGTCAGCGTGGTGCCGCCGACGCCCGTGGTGTACGGGTCGGAGGCCGGGAAGTCCACCGAGGTGCCGCCGTTGCCGGCGTCGTCCGAACCGTTGTCCCCGGAGGCCGCGAAGACCGACTGCCCCTGGGCGGCCGCCTCCTTGAGGTCCGCGTCCACCGCGACCCGGTTCGAGGCGGTCTCGTCGGCCTCGTCGGTTCCCCAACTGGTCGAGATCACCGGAACGTTGTCACTGACCAGCTTGGAGTAGACCGCCGTCTCCCCGGCATCGCTGTTCGGGGCCTCGTAGACCTTGACCGCCGCGCCGGGTGCCAGGGCCTGCACGACCTCGATGTCCAGCTCGACCTCGTCCTCGCCCGACAGGTCGGTGGTGCCACCGCCCGCGTTCACCACGGCCGGGGTCGACGGCTTGAGCCCGAACTGCTTGTCGTAGGTGCTGATGTTGGACTGGTCGAACGCCGAGAACTCCAGCAGTCCGATGGTCGAGCCCTTGCCGTTGTAGCCCGCGTTGATGGTGGAGGTGAGGTTGTACGCCGCCCGCGCGGTGGTCGGCGTCAGACCGGCGACCGGCGCCGCCTTGGAGGTCGCCGAGGAGGTGGACGGGGAGGCCGGCTGGGAGGCGGCAGCCTTCTGGCTGAAGTGGGTGAACTTGGCGTAGTCGTTCAGGCCGGCCACGTCGGTCACCACGGAGGCGATGTCCGCGGGCAGCTCGGGCGCGGCGGTGTTGGCGTAGTAGCTGCGGCCGTCCTTGTTGTCGCGGAAGGTGGCGAGGCTGGTGCCGAACGCCTTCTGCACCTGGGCCGCGGTGCCACTGGCCTCGATGGTGAGCCGGTTGGCGGTCACCCCGCCGACCTGCAGCCCCTGCGCGGCGAGGTAGCCGGAGACCTTGGCCACCGTCTCGGGGGTCGCCCCGAAGCGGTCGGCGAACTGGTCGACCGTCAGGTAGTGCTGGTACTGGGCGGAGTTCGGGTCGGAGACCTGGGAGAGGAAGGTGTCGAGACCGGCCACGTCCCGCTGGGCGAGGCTGACTGCCACGGATATCCGCTGTCCGCTCGCGACCTCACCGGTCCGGACCGAGTGGTTCACCGCCGTCACGACGTCGCTCTGCAGCGCGGCCGGCTGAGCGGCGGGCTGCGCGGCGAAGGCGGGCGAGGCGGCCAGCGCGATGATCGGCAGGGGCGCGGCAAGCAGCCCGATGACGGGCCTGATGCGGGACTTCACTGATGTCCTCCTGGGACGGCGCGATCGGCTGCGGGTGCCGGCTGGCTCGCTTCGCTCCAACTCGGCTCCCCGGACCGGGAGTGGATGACTCAACGCTAGATTTGGCCAGCCACCGTCAAAAGAGGGGTATCCCCTGCTGTTTGTGTGTCGCGGTCATGTCCGCCGATGCCCGCGAGGTGTGCGAGAGCTGGTTGACGCTGCGCGGTGGGCGGTGGGCGGTGAACAGGGAGCGGGCTCTGACGGGGATGTGCCCGAATGAGCGGGAGGCACAGCGCGTGCGGGGTGGGGTGAGGTGGAGCACCTGCGAGGGCCCGGGCACGGTCGGTCGCTCAGTGATCCGCTTGGCGGCAGCAGTGGTTGGCGCCAGAGGCGACCCGGGCGCGGGAACTCGGTGGTCTGGCCTACGGCGGATCAGGTTGATGCCAAGGACGGCTCGGGCGCGGGCACTCGGCGGGTCCGCCCCGCGGCAGGGCATGGCTGCAAGCCGAGGCGGCGCTGGCTCCCTCAACGATCTGGCCGGCGTTGGTCAGGGGTTGGCCGCCAGGGCTCGGGCCAGGGCTGTGCGGGAGCGGACGCCGAGCTTGCGGTAGACCCGGGAGAGGGTCCCCTCCACCGTCTTGACACTGACGAAGAGGGCTGCGGCCACCTCTCGGTTGGTCGCGCCGTCGGCGGCCAGGCCGGCGACCCGGTGCTCGCTCGCCGTCAGGCCGGCCCCGTCCGGACCGGACCAGCCGTTGGACTGCTCCAACCGTTCCAACTCCCGTTCCACCCGGGCCAGCAGCGGGAGTGCCTGCCGCTCGGCGCAGATGTCGCGCGCTTGGAGCAGCGCCTCGCGGGCGGCGGAGCGGTGGCGCGAGCGACGTTCGACCGTGCTGAGTGCGACCAGGGTTCCGGCGGCCTCCAATGGCAGTCCCGCGCTCAGCAGCCGGTCGGCGGCCCCGCGCAGCCGGGCGGCACCCTCGCGGACCTGACCGAGGCCCGCCCGGACCAGGGCCTCCGCACGGTCCAGGGCGGCCCGGGTGCCCGCCCCGACTAGCTCGGCGACGAGTTCGCCGGGGAGCTCGCCGGGGCGGGGGTCGGCCGGGTGCGCGAGAGTGGGTGCGGTGGCGGTGGCGGTGGCGGTGGGGAGGGTGCGGCGGCGCGGTTGCTGTGGCTCGCGGGCGGGTGGGGCGGCAGGGGCGCGGAGGTCGGGTGGCCCCAGGAAGTCGGGTGGGTCGACTTCGACGGGCTCGGGGCAGGACAGTTCCAGCCGGCGGGCCTCGGCGATCACCTGCGCGGCTTCTCCGTACTCCCCCAGGGCGACCAGGCCCTCGGCGAGCGTGCCGAGGCGCCGTAGGGCGGCCGCGTCCGCCAGGCCCGACTCCGTGCTGAGGCGACGGGCCTCCTGGAGTGCCTCGACACCTGCCGCCACCGCCGTGGAGTTGGCACGCAGCAACTGGGCCTCGCCCAGGACCCCGAGGGCCGCGAGCTGGTGCCGGCGGTCGCCACGCGCGGTCGCCGCCGAGGCGGCCCGGGCGGCGGCGTCGCAGGCCCGGGACGCCTGGCCGCCGGCCAGCTCGGCGACGGCGATCGCGTGCAGGGCGAGGGCGGTCAGCGGGCCCGGGGTGGGCTGGTCGACGAGCCGGCCGGCGGGGTGCGTGGTCGAGGCGGCGGGCGGCGAGCTCAGCTGTTCACCGGAGCTCGCGAGCAGTTCGGCGAGCCGGGTCGCCGAGGCGAGGGCGGACGCGGCCGCCCCGTCCGCGGCCTGGGCCCGCACCAGCAGGGCCAGTGCCCGGACGGTCTCGGTCAGTCCGCCCTCCCGGTCCGCCCGGGCGAGCAGGGCGACCGCGCCGGCCACGGCGACCGACGGCTGGTCCGCCGCCAGCTGGAACGCGAGCCGACGGTGGCTGAGGTCCCAGGCCGGAGCGGCCGGAGCGGCGGCGCGCGCGAGGGTGCAGGCCTGGGCGAGGGTCCGCTGGGACAGGTCGGATTCGCCGCGTTGGGCCTGGATGGTGGCGAGCAGGCCGAGGCCGGCGGCGAGGCGTTCGTCGTCCTCCGCCGCGCGCGCCAGTGCGACGGCGGACTGGGCCTCTCGCAGCGCCTGCTCGGTCCGCCCGGCCAGCAGCGCGTGCTCGGCCGCGCAGTGGCGCAACTCCGCTTCCAGCGCGGTCCCTTGCACCGGGGCGTCGCGTACCTCGGCGATCCCCGAGGCGATCAGGACCAGTGACGGGTCCACGACGGTGGCGGAGCGCAGCGCGATCACCCGGGCCCGGGTGCGCAGCGCGAGGACGGTGGTGGCGGCCCGGGGGATGCCGCACGGCGCCGGTGGTCGGACGACGGCACGGCTCGTGCTCGGCGCGGCCCCCGGCTGGGACGCCGGCGAAACCGCGGGTGGCAGCAGGGCGACCGCCCGCGGCGCACCCGGCACGGCCGCGCCGGACTGCGCCGGTGCGGCCATCGGCTGTTCGATCAGGCGGGTCAACAGAGTTGACGGCACGGCCGCGCCCCTGGACCGGCCGGGCGCGCGGGCCGGTGGCTCCGGGGTGGTGGTGGCCAGGACGGCGTGGGCGAGCTGTTCGGCCTCGTCGAAGTGGCCGGCGTCGTGGGCGTACTGCGCGGCGGCCAGCAAGCGTTCCGCGCGGGGGTGCGGCGTGGGGGCGTGGCACGCCTCGAGTGGCGTGTGCTGGACCGCGAGGAGTGCCAACTCAGCTGCCCGGCCGGCCCGGCCGGCGGACCGAGCCCGGGCGGCGGCGGTCGCGAGCCGCGCCGCCGTGGGCTCGTCCGGCCCGCCGCCGCCTGCCAGGGCGCGCAGGCGTGCCCGCTCGCCCGGATCAGCGGTGACCGCGGCGAGGTCACGACGAGCCGCCGCGAGCTCGGTCGGCGGGGTTTCGGCCAGCAGCACGGCCTGGACCAACGGTTCCACGAATCGCAGCACCCGGCCGGCCGACCCCCCGTCCGCCACGGGCGCGTCCGGCGGGCACCGGCGGTCGTCCGGCGGGGCCAGCTCGATCAGGTCGGACCGGAGGAGCGCGACGAGCACCGGCTCCGGATCGTCCCAACCACCGGCCGCCCGCAGCTCGGCTGGCGTCGGCCGGGCGCCGACCGCCACCAGCAGCAAGGCCCGGCGCGCCGGCGCGGCGAGGCGCGGCAGCCGCTCCCGGACCTCGCGGCGCAGCACGGCCGGCAGCGGGATCGGCGTCGGAGTCAGCCGCGCCCCGCCCGACGGCACGTCCGTGCGGGCGAGTTCGAGCGCGTACCGGGGGTTGCCGGCGGCCAGGGACTGGACGTCGCGGAGGAGGGCGGCCGGCAGCGGGGCGAGCAGTTCGGCGACCGCGCTGGGAGCGAGCAGGGGCACGGCGAGCCGTACGGTCTCCGGCGGGCAGACCCCGGCGGCGTCGGCGGATCCCACGTCCGCCAGGGCGGTGCGCTCGGTGGCGAGCACCCGGATGCCCAGCCGCCCGGCCCGGCGCAGCACGAAGCGGAGAACCTCCGCCGTGGGCGCGTCCAGCCACTGCAGGCCGTCGAGCACCAGCAGCAGGCCCCCCGCCCGGGCCCCGGCCACCTCCGCCTCCGCCAGTGCCCGCAGGACGTGCAGCACCCCGACCCGTAGCGCCAGGCGGTCCGCCGCCCCCGACGGCCGCCGGCCGCGCAGCAGGGCCGCGCGCAGGGCCGCGCGCGGAGCGTCGGCGAGTGGGTTGAGCAGCGCGTCGAGCCGCTGCTCGGGCAGCCCGCCGAGCAGGTCGTTCAGGCCGACGTACGGCAGCTCGCGCTCCTCCCGGGCCGGCGCGCAGTGCAGCACGGTGGTGCCCGCCCCGACCCACTCGACGGCCAGCGCGTCCGTCAGCGCGCTGCGCCCGATCCCGGCGGGCCCGGTGAGCAGTACCGCCCCGGTCGACCACAGCGCCGCCCGGGCGGCCCGTAGGACGGACTCCCGTCCGACCAGACCGGTCAACCGGTGGCCGCCCCGGTGCCCGTCGCCGCCTCGCCCCGTCCCGTCCGCGCGCATCTCGGACCGCCCCTCCCGTGGACCCCGCACCACCAGGCACCCGCCATGACCCTGACACCTCAGAGCAGGCGGATGTTCATCTTCAGCCCCGCACCCGGTGGCCCGTCAATGCATTCGACAGCACCGGTGCGGACACGAAACGTAGAGTTCACACGGCTTGACCGGGCGTGACGAGAAGTCAGAACAGCCGGCCCCCGGCGCGCGCCCCGGGACGGTCGACTGGCGAACGGAGGACGGGGACGGAGACGGGAGGACGGATCGGACGGCGATCAGGCGGCTTCGAACCCCGAGTGCCCCGCGATCTTCTTCAGCTCCGCCAGCGCGTGCTTCTCGATCTGCCGGATCCGCTCCCGGGTCAGCCCGTGCTGCTTGCCGACCTCGGTAAGGGTGCGCTCGCGCCCGTCCTCCATCCCGTAGCGGGAACGGATGATCGAGGCCGTCCGGTCGTCGAGCCGCCCGATCAGGTCGTCCAGCTCCTCCCGGCGCAGCATGACCAGCACCGCGTCCTCCGGCGAGACCGCGCCGGTGTCCTCGACCAGGTCGCCGAACTGGGTCTCCCCCTCGTCGTCGACCGCCATGTTGAGGCTGACCGGGTCACGGGCCCAGTCCAGCACGTCCTTGACCCGGGCCTCGGTGGTGTCCAGCTCGGCGGCGACCTCGGCCGGCTCGGCCTCCCGGCCCAGCTCCTTGGACTTCTCGCGCTGCACCCGCCGGATCCGGCCCAGCTCCTCGACCAGGTGGACGGGCAGCCGGATGGTCCGCGACTGGTCGGCGATCGACCGGGTGATCGCCTGCCGGATCCACCACGTCGCGTACGTCGAGAACTTGAACCCCTTGGCGTAGTCGAACTTCTCGACCGCGCGGACCAGGCCGGCGTTGCCCTCCTGGATCAGGTCGAGCAGCGGCAGGCCACTGCGCGGGTAGCGCCGGGCCACCGCGACCACCAGCCGGAGGTTGGACCGGATGAAGACGTCCTTCGCGCGCTCGGCGTCGGCGGCTATCGCCTCCAGTTCCTCGTGCGTGACGCCCTCGGGGAGCGCGGACCCGCCGTGCTCGGCCTCGTCCAGCAGGTGCTGGGCGTAGACGCCGGCCTCGATGCGCAGCGACAGCTCGACCTCCTCGGCGGCGTCGAGGAGGGGCGTCCTGGCGATCTCGTCGAGGTACATGCCGACCAGGTCGCGGTCGGTCTCAAGGTTGGTCGGGCGGGCCGTACGAGTCCGGTCGGCCCTGTCGCGAACGACGGCACGGGTGGCCATGCTTGCTCCTTGCTGATGATGCCGGAACTGGCTCTCGGCGACGACACGCCTCCTGACGTGCGACCCGAAGGTCTCGCACGTAACGATCCAACGTGCAGATTCCGGACAACATTCCCAAGTCCGCACAGATTCTTCGGGAGATGCAGTATCCTGCCCGTTTTCACCCCGACCATGGACGCACGGTGACTGATCCGGCACCTGACGTGGCGGATCGCCGAGCACTCACAGGGGTCGCACACCGCACGGGCCGGGTTCGCCGTCAGAAGTCCCAACGCGGGGACGGGCCGAATCGATCCCCGCCCCTCCAAGCGCAAGAGATGCCAAATCGCTATACATCCCCCATCGGAACGACTCGCCCCGCGGGGAAGGTGTTCAGCCATGCACCTGACGAGTCCCAGCAGTCCGCGCCCACAGCGCGTCCGGCTCCCCCGCTACGCGGCGATCGCCGGTGGCGCGGCCCTGCTCTTCGGACTGCTGCTGACCCTGGTCGACCACCACTGGGGCCCGCTGGCCCGGCTGGACCAGGGCTGGACCGGCGGCCTGCACGACGTCGCCCGAGGCCACGCCGCCTGGACCGCCTCGCTGCTGACCATGACCGCCCTCGGCGGCCCGACCGCGATGCGGATCCTGCTCGCGCTGGCCGCCGCCTGGCTCTGGGCGATCGGCGCCCGCACCCTGGCCGGCTGGACCGCGGCGCAGGCCGTGGTCGGCTGGGCCGCGCACCGGGCCGCCGCCGCCCTGATCGCCCGGCCGCGACCTTCCTTCGCCGACCCGGTGGCGCACGCGGCCGGCCCGGCCTTCCCCTCCGGGCACGCGACCGCCTCGGCGATCACCACCGCGGCTCTGGTCGCCCTGGTCTGGCCACGGGCCCCCCGGTCCGGTCGGATCGCCGCCTGCGCGCTGGCGGCCGGGGCCACCGTGCTGATCGGCTTCACCCGGGTCGCGCTGGGGGTGCACTGGCCGAGCGACATCCTGGGCGGCTGGTTCCTGGCGGTCGCGGTGCTCGGCTCGACCACCGTCGTCGTCGAGCTGCTCCGCCCGGGCGCGCTCTCCCGCGACGTCCGCCGGGTGGACTGGCGAACCAGACCGCGGGTGCAGAGCGTCCTCGCCTCCACGGTGCCGTTTCCGGAGTTGCCACCCCCCGGGAAGCTCCACGGGGAGTTCGAGGCGAGGGACTCCGACCGGCGGTGAGATACCTCACACGAGTGGTCCGGTGGGTCAGCGGGAGAGAAGAGGACAGTGCAGTACCAGCCGTGCCAGTCCGGGCGTAGCCAGGACAAATATGGAGCAAATCGGGCAATTGGCAGAGAATTTCGGCCAAGTTCACCTGACTGCCCCTCGGTCGGCCTGGCTGGATCGGGCGCTGGAGATCTCTGCCACATGGCACCGGACTCCACATCGAGTGCCCAGGTAGGGCAGACTGCTACGCCTGGGCATAGCCATGCCCGGAGCGGGGGAACCGGGCACGACGGCACGGCGACCGCCGGTCGTCCGGACCCCGCGCCAGCACGGCGGGTCCGCAAGCCGACCACCCGCCGCGCCCGCACTGCGGCAGCCCCGCAGCAGCACCTGCCCAGGCACCGAGCGACGGGGGTCCGATGACCACGCACACGTCGGGGGAGCCGTACGGTTCGTACGGCCCGCCCGAGTCGTACGGGTCACCCGGAGCGCAGGGGGCCTACCCGCAGGAGACGGCCTACCAGCAGGGGTCCTACCCGCAGCAGGACGGCTACGGCCAGCAGGGCGGCTACGGAACGCCGGGGCCGTACGGCTCGTACGGCCCGCCCACCGGCTACGGGCCGGCCGAGGCCCACCCCGTCCCGCCGCAGCAGCGGCCCTCCCCGGTCGCCCCGCCGGCGCAGCCCGTCCGGCCGCCGCACGACGACCAGCCCACCATGGCCCTGCGCCCGATCCCGGCCCAGGGCTTCGGTCCGGCCGACCCCTCGTACGCACCGCCTGCCGAGCAGCTGCCGGGCCAGCGCGGTCCGGCCGAGCAGCCCGCCCCGCAGCAGGAGCAGCCCGGCAAGGCCACCTCGGACGGCCGCAACGGCCTGATCATGGCGCTCGGCACGTTGGCCTCGCGCGGGCTGGGCTTCGTCCGCGCCTCGATGATCGTCGCCGCGCTGGCCACCGGCCCGCTGGGCGACTCCTTCAACGTCGCCAACTCGCTGCCGAACACCGTCTACATGATGCTGCTCGGCGGCGTGCTGGCCTCGGTCTTCGTCCCGGAGCTGGTGCACGCGGCGCAGACCCACAAGGATGGCGGGGTCGCCTACACCGACCGCCTGCTCACCCTCTGCCTCGTCGCCCTGGTCATCCTGACCGCCGCCACCTGGCTGTTCGCCCCGATGGTGGTCGACCTCTACTCGCACTTCCCGGGCCCGCAGCGCGAGCTGACCATCGCCTTCGCCCGCTGCTGCCTGCCGCAGATCTTCTTCTACGGCGTGTTCACCCTGCTCGGGCAGGTGCTGAACGCGCGGGACAACTTCGGCGCGATGATGTGGGCGCCGGTGCTCAACAACGTGGTGTCGATCGCCGTCTTCGGCCTCTACATCGCCACCGCGCACGGGGTGCACGACATCGGCCGGGTGACGAGCGGCCAGGTCGCGCTGCTCGGCTGGGGCAGCACGCTGGGCATCCTGGTGCAGACCCTGGGCCTGATCCCCGCGCTGCGCAAGGTCGGCTTCCGCTGGCGCCCGCGGTTCGACTGGCGCGGCGCCGGCCTCACCAAGCCGCTGCGCTCGGCCACCTGGGCCCTGCTGCTGGTCCTGGTGACCCAGCTGGCCTTCGCCGTGATCACCCAGCTGAGCACCGGCGCGGGCACCCTGGCCGAGAAGGCCGGGATCAAGGCGGGCCTCGGCAACTTCGCGTACACCAACGCCTACAACCTGTTCGTCATGCCGCAGGGCGTGATCACCATCTCCCTGGTGACCGCGATCCTGCCCCGGATGGCCCGCTCGGCCACCGCGGGCCGGCTGCAGGAGATCGGCGCCGACATCTCCCAGGTGCTCAAGAACTCGGCCGGGATGATCATGACGGCCACGGTGCTCTTCATCGCGCTCGCCTCGCAGATCTGCAACCTCGCCTACCTGCACGGTCTGGCGACCCCCGCGGACACCTGGGTCATCGCCCAGCTGCTGATCGCCTTCGCGATCGGCCTGCCGGCCTTCTGCGCCCAGTACGCGCTGGCGCGTGGCTTCTACGCGCTGGGCGACGCCCGCACGCCGTTCTGGCTGACCGTGGTCAGCTCCGGGACCAACGCGGCGCTCTCCGCCGTCGCGTACTTCGCGCTGCCGCCGCGCTGGATCGTGATCGGCATGGCCTTCGCGCAGTCGGTGGCCTGCGTGGTCAACGTGGTGATCACCGGCCGGGCGCTGGGCCGCCGGCTGCGCCGCGGGGCTCCCGTGCCACCGGAGCCCGCGTCCACCGGCTCGCCCGAGGAGACCATGGTGCTGCGCACCCCGGTCACCACTCCCCCGATCGTCCGGACCGGGCGCAGCGGCCTGGACGGGCGCCGGGTCTTCGGCCTGCACCTCGGCCTGCTGCTGGCCTGCCTGCCCGGCGCGTTCGTCGGGCACTGGCTGGCCGCCCAGTGCAACGGCCTGCTCGGTTACGGGATCCCCGGCAACCTGGTCGCCCTCGGGGTCGGCTCGGTCGCCGTGCTGGCCTCGCTCTTCCTGCTCGCCCGGGTGTTCGGCGCCGGCTCGGCGGTCGCGCCGCTGGCCCGCAAGCTGCGGATCCCCTACCCGGAGCCGGCCGTCCTCGCCGGCAAGCACCGCCGCTGAGGCCCCCGGTCGGGAGCCCAGGGCGCCTCCAGCCCGTCGATCCGGGCGACCAGCGGAACCAGCGGCCCGTCCGGCGGCAGGCCGCAGGCGGCCAGCGCCTCGGCGAGCTCGGCGGGGTGCGCGGGGGCGTCCCCGGCGAGCAGCCGGGCGAGCCGGCCGGCCGGCCGCCGGCGCTCGGCGGCCTCGCCGCGGGCGCGGGTCCAGAGTGTGGCGAGCACGTCGGCCAGGCCGTGCAGCACGGTGGCGGAGACGGTGGCCGGGCCGTGCGGGTAGAGGTACCAACCGTCGAACGGGGTCTCGCCGCCGGTCCCGACCGGCAGCGCGAGCCCGGCGGCGCCGTCCGTCCCGGGCAGCGCGCGCCGCACCTCCTCCGGCGCCGGGTCGGGCGCGCCGCCCGAGGTGGCGACGGTCCGGCCCGAGGCGGCGACCAGCGAGCACGGCCCGCAGCCCGCCGGGAGACCGCCCGGTCGAGCACCACGGCCGGCGGTGCGCCCGAGTACATCAGGTCGACCAGCTCCCGGCGGGCGGTCCCCGGCACCGCGGCGGTCCCCGTCCGGCCGTGCAGGTCGCCCCAGAGCCGCAGGTAGATGCGGTCGGTGACGGCCCGGAAGCTCACCCCGGGCGGCACCGAGAGCAGCGGGATCCCGTGCACCCGGCAGGCCTCCACCAGATCGGCCGGCACCTCGCCGTGCGTTCCCTCACCGGCCAACAGCGCGGCCACCCGGGCGCTGCGCAGCGAGGTGGCGAAGCGCAGCGCGAGGGCCCGCGCGTCGGGGTGGCCGGGCTGCCACCAGACCAGCCCGGAGAGCACCAGTTCGCCGGGTTGCAGGTAGCGGGCCGGATCCTGCAGGTCGGTCGAGGTGACCCCGGTGACCCGGCGGTCCAGCAGTTCGGGGGTGCCCCAGGCCAGTGCGAGCCGCAGGTCCGCCACCCGCAGCAGGTCCCCGACGATCACCGGCCGCTCCTCGTACCGTGCGCCCGGCGCGGCGCCGCACCCGGCCAGCCCTCTTAGCAGCCAGGGACTCAGGTGCTCCTGCATCGTAGATGCCAGCCTGAACAGGCAGAAAGCCTCTTTGGTCAATCATCCACATCGCGGACTCGGGGCTGGTGCCCGGCACCACTCGTCCGGGCCGCGCGGCCGTTGCTTCAATGGCCGCCGGGCGCCGTGACGAGGCCGGGCCCGCACCCCCACGACGAAGGCACGAAGGTGGTGAGGCCGATGGACCTGTCCACGGTGACCGAGATCAGCACGGCCTGGCGCGGCCGGGCCTGGCGGCCGGGGGACGCCTGGCTGGCCGGCGGGACGTACCTGTTCTCCGAGCCGCAGCCGCACCTGCGCCGGCTGCGCGACCTCGGCTCGACCGGCTGGCCGGCACTGCGCGAGCGCCCGCAGGGCCTGGAGATCGCCGCCACCTGCACGGTCGCCGAGCTCTCCCGCTACGCCCCGCCGGCCGCCTGGGCGCACAGTCGCGAGCTGATCGTCCGGTGCTGCCGCTCCTTCCCCGCCTCGTTCAAGATCTGGAACATGGCGACCGTCGGCGGCAACCTGTGCAACGCGCTGCCGGCCGGGCCGATGATCTCACTGACCGCCGCGCTGGAGGGGGTCTGCACGTTGCAGGCGCCCGACGGCGGCCGGCTGGTGGTGCGCTCCAGCACGCAGACCCCGTTCCTCACCCGGCGGGCCATCTGCGCGCTCTTCGACCTGCCGGAGGAGAAGGTCCGGGTGCGGGCGGGCCGGGTCGGCGGCGGCTTCGGCGGCAAGCAGGAGATGCTGGTCGAGGACCTGGTGGTACTGGCCGCCCTGAGGACCGGCCGGCCGGTGAAGCTGGAGTACACCCGCCCCGAGCAGTTCACCTCGGCCACCACCCGGCACCCGTTCAAGGTCACCGTCAAGGCCGGCGCCAGACACGACGGCACGCTGACCGCGCTGCAGCTGCGGGTGGTCTCCAACACCGGCGCGTACGGCAACCACGGCCCGGCGGTGCTCTTCCACGGCTGCGGCGAGTCGCTCTCGGTCTACCGCTGCCCGAACAAGAAGGTGGACGGCTGGGCGGTGTACACCAACACCGTGCCGGCCGGCGCGTTCCGCGGCTACGGCCTGGGCCAGGTGGTCTTCGCCATGGAACAGGTGATGGACGAGCTGGCCCGCCGACTCGGCATCGGTGCGGCCGAGTTCAGGGTGCGCGACATCATCGGCCCGGACGACCACGTGGTCACCCCGGGCGGCGAGGAGGAGGACCTGCACATCGCCAGCTACGGGCTGGACCAGTGCCCGGAGATCGTCCGGCGGGCCGCCGACGAACCCTGGGACCACCAACTGGTGCCCGAGGGCTGGTTGATGGGCCAGGGGATGGCGATGTCGATGATCGCCACCGGGCCACCCGGCGGCCACATCGCCGATGCCCGGCTCACCCTGCTCCCCGACGGGACGTACGACCTCGCCGTCGGCACCGCCGAGTTCGGCAACGGGACGACCACCGTGCACCGGCAGATCAGCGCCGGCGCGGTGGACACCGCCCCCGACCGGGTGGCGATCCGGCAGTCCGACACCGACGTGGTCCGACTCGACACCGGCGCGTTCGGCTCGACCGGCACGGTGGTGGCCGGCAAGGCCGTGCTGAAGGCCGGCAACGCGCTGGCCGAGCTGCTGCTCGGCTTCGCCGCCGAGCACACCGGCACCCCGGCGGAGCGCTGCCGGCTGGTCGAGGACGCCGTGCTCTGCGGTGAACGGCGGCTCGCGCTGAAGGAGTTGCACGCGGCGATGGTCGCGGCCGGCCGGGACACCGGCGCCGACGGGCACTGGGGCGGCACCCCGCGCTCGGTGGCGTTCAACGCCCAGTGGTTCCGGATCGCCGTCGATCCCGACAGCGGCGAGCTGCGGATCCTGCGCAGCGTGCACGCGGCCGACGCGGGCAGGGTGATGAACCCCGATGCAGTGCCGCGGCCAGGTCGAGGGCGGGGTCGCCCAGGCGCTCGGCGCCCCCCTCTTCGAGGAGGTCCGGGTGGACCGCCGGGGCGAGGTGGAGACCGCCGCCTTCCGCCGGTACCACCTGCCCAGCTACGCGGACACCCCGCACCGAGGTGCACTTCATGGAGACCGCCGACGCGATCGGGCCGTTGGGCGCCAAGTCGATGAGCGAGAGCCCGTTCGACCCGGTCGCCCCCGCGCTCTTCAACGCGGTCCGGGACGCCACCGGCGTGCGCTTCACCAGCACGCCGCTCGGTCGCGACGAACTCTGGCTCGGCCTCCGGTCGGCTCGACCGACCGGGTGATCACCACGGCCCCCGGACCGCGTCCGCCAGTGCCGCAGGCCGGCTGTCGTCGCAGCTGAGAGGGGACGGCCCGGGCACCTCCCACGAGCTGTCTACGGTGGGTGTGGCAGGCCCCCGCGAGCAGATCGAGGTGTTCCGGCGATGACCCTGAGCATGCGCAACCAGCTCTCCGGCACGGTGCTCTCCGTCACCGAGGGGGCGGTGATGGCGACGGTCCGGGTCCGCACCGCGAGCGGTCGCGAGCTCACCTCGGCGGTGACCACCGACGCGGTCGCCGAGCTCGAGCTCACCGCGGGCGCGCCGGTCACCCTGCTGGTCAAGTCCACCGAGGTGTCGCTGGCCACCGGGTCGGTGGACGGCCTGAGCATCCGCAACCGGATCCCCGGCACGGTCAGCCGGGTCACCACCGGCGGCGCGATGGCCACCGTCAAGGTGACCGTCGAGGACGGCGAGCTGACCGCGGCGGTGACCAGGGACGCGGTCGAGGAGCTCAACCTGGCCACCGGCTCCCCGGTGACCGCGCTGGTGAAGTCCACCGAGCTGTCGCTCGCCTCGGCCTGAGCCCTCAGCCCTCCGCACGCAGCGGACGACGCACCCGCCGCCGCCACCGCTCCCCCCGGGCCAGGCTGCGCAGCCGGCCGAACCGGGAGAACCGCTCCCGGTCGGCCACCGAGGCCCGGTCCAGTTCCTCCATCAGCCGCCGGGAGCGGTGCTCCAGGTCCAGCTCGTCCAGGATCCGGTCGAGCTCGGCCAGCAGCGAGCCGTGCAGCTGCCAGGCCTTGGGGTACTCCTGAACCTTCTGCAGCAGCAGCTGGGCCAGGTTCTCCCGGCTGGCGAGGGCGGCCGACAGCTCCGCGGCCAGCCGTTCCTCGGCCCCCTGGGCGTCCCGGCTCACCTGCGTGGTGACCAGCACGGCGAAGCTCACCATCGCCCCGCCGATGTGCGCGAGCAGCTCCTCCAGCGCCACCGAGACGTCCCCGGGGAAGAGCGGTTCGTCCGGCCCGCGCCGCTTGGCCAGGTCGGTGAGCGAACGGGCCAGCACCCGCACCACGACCACGCAGATCTCCAGGGTGTCCAGCCCGGTCCGGAGCACCAGCCGGGAGAGCAGGCCCTCCCGGATCCGCGGGTTCAGCCGCAGGCTGTCCTCGGCCTGCCGGAGCGCGGCGTCCACGTCGGCGACGGCCTGGTCGAGCCGGCGCGCCTCGTGCAGCCGGGCGGCGGCCCGTTCCACCGGGGTCGGACCGCCCAGCTCGTCGGCGATGCTCAGCAGCAGGTGGCGGGCCCGCCGGGCGAGGCCCTCGATCGACTCGTTCGCGGTGTCCACCCACACCGGTGGGGCGAACAGGAAGTTGAACAGCAGGCCCACCCCGGCCCCGATCAGCGTCTCCAGCACCCGGTCCCAGGCCTGCGAGGCCAGCCTGGTCACCCCGAGCACCAGCATCGCGCTGATCGCCACCTCGTTGACGAACTCGTCCACCCGCACGAAGTGACCGATCGTCAGCGCGGCCAGGATGATCAGCCCGAGGCTCCACCAGGAGAGCCCCACCACCGAGCTGAACCCGATCGCGATCAGCACCCCGACCACCACCGAGTTCACCCGCCGGATGCTGGTGGTCAGCGTGGAGTAGAGCGTCACCTGCACCACCAGCAGGGCGGTCAACGGCGCGGTCAGCGGCGCCGGCTCGTTGCTGAGCTGCAGCGCCACCACGTACGACAGGGTCGCCGCCACGGTCGCCCGCACCGTCTGCTCGACGACGGGCTCCCGCAGCCGGCGCCTCACCACTTCGATCACGTCACGACGTACCGGCATCCCCCTCTTCTTCCCGCCCGGCCGCCGTCACACCGGCGATGCCTCCCGCGACAACCCGGATGCGCCGCCCAACAGAAAGGCCACAGGCCCCGGCCCGACTGGGCGGAGGCCTGTGACCTGCGGTTTCACTGTGCCCCAGGCAGGATTCGAACCTGCGACACCGGCTTTAGGAGAGCCGTGCTCTATCCCCTGAGCTACTGAGGCGGGGGCCTGTCGAGAACCTTGTCGGGAACCCAGCAGCGGGTCCCCGGCGAGGGTGAACAAACGCCCGGGTCAGACGGCGCGCCGACACCCTCGGCAGCTCGTGGAGGAGATGCCGTGCGGGCCGACAGCGGGATAGCCGACTGACCGATGACAGACTAGCGGATCGGGTCGCCCTGGAGGTCCCGTGGCTGCGGGGAGGGGTGGCTCCGCGCGCTTCCACGGCGCTGACCAGGGGGATCCGGGCCACCTCGGCGGAGCGGGCGGACCGGTTCCTCTGGCTCGGCCCGCTGCCGGGCTCCCTGGCCCGGCCGGTCGGCGGCCTGCCGGCCGACCGGCCGGCCGGGGCGGCGCCAGGACCACGTTCAGGGTGGGCCCGTCCTCGTCGGGACGGGCCGGACGAATCTGGTCGCGTTCCACGACGAAGCGCACGGTGGGGTCGGGCGTGCCCGGGGCGTTGGCGAAGGAGACGAACCGCCGCAGCCGCTCGGGGTCGGCCAGGGTGGCCCCCACTCGTCCCGGTGGGTCTCGACGTGGCGGTCCATCAGCTCGTCCAGCTCGGCGCGGATGCCGAGCACGTCGTCCACGACGACGGCTCGCGGGTGCTCCAGGCCGTCCTCGAGCCGCTCCAGCCAGGCGGCGGTCCGCTCCAGACGGTCGGCGGTGCGGATGTAGAGCACCAGGAACCGGTCGATCGTGCGGACCAGGGTGTCGTGGTCGAGGTCGGCGGCCAGCAGGTCGGCGTGGCGCGGGGTCATGCCACCGTTGCCGCCTACGTCACGGCTTCGGCCGCCGCCCTGCGCGAGCGCGGCGCCGAGGTGATCGAGGTGCCGGTCCACCGCTGGGGCCCGCCCGAGGACCCGGTGGCGCTGCGGCGCCTGGTCGAGCAGACCGCGCGTCGCGAGCTGCACGCGGTCACCTTCACCAGCGCACCCGCGATCACCGCCTTCCTGGCCGCCGCGGACGGGCTGGGGCTGCGCCCACAGGTGCTGGACGGGCTGCGCGGGGACGTGCTCCCGGTCTGCGTCGGCCCGGTCTGCGCCCGGCCGCTGGCCGACCTGGCGGTGCCCACGCTCTGCCGGGAACGCGGCCGCCTCGGCGCCATGGTCCGCGCCATCGAGCAGGCACTGCCCGCCCGCAACCGGCGCGAACTGCGCACCGGAGCGCACCACCTGACGCTCCAGGGCAACGCGGTGCAGATCGACGCCGAGCCCGCGCTCTGGCTGGCGCCGCTGCCCGCCGCCCTCCTGCGCACGCTGGCCGAGCGGCCCGGCCGGGTGCTCAGCCGCGCCGAACCGCTGCGCCGGGCCCGGGCGGGCGGCCAGGCCGACGAGCACGCGGTGGAGGCGGCGATCGCCCGGCTGCGCGGAGCGCTCGGCCACCACGCCGCCCTGGTGCGGACGGTACCCAAACGCGGCTACTGCCTGGCTGCGGCGCCATGACGTCCGCCTCCACCGAACGGCCGCCCGCCCTGCTCGCCACCGCGCACGGCACCCACGAGCCCGAGGGCACCGCCGCCTGCCGGGCCGCCCGAAGCGGTCCGCGCTCTTCGCCCCGGGCCGTGCGCGGACCTCGCCCACCTCGAACGGCAGCGCACACCGGAGCGCAGCCATCAACCACATCGGGACGCACGGCGCGCGGCTGGCGCGGTGCGCTTCCCGCGATGCGAACACCACCCTCAGGCAACACAGCTTCCCCGCCGGCGACCCTGGAGCACTGAACGCACGGCACCAGGCACGACACCGCCCGGCGTCCGCCGTCCTCCGGACGGGTCGGCGGCCGCCGGGCACCGTCACAGGGGCCCGTCAGTCCGTCGCCAGCCGCTCCCCGCAGCGGCTGCAGTACACGGGGGCGACACCGTCGGGCACCGCGCCGCACCCGGGGCAGACCTGATGGAGCCAGCAGGCGGCCTCACCGCCCTCGTCGTCCACGGGTGCGACCCGTCCGGCGCCCTGAACGGCCAGGCCGGGACGCCGCCGGTGGACGGTGAGGTAGACCAGCCCGTCGGACCCGGCGCGCAGGCCGCGCCGGGCGGCGCACGGCAGCCAGGCCAGGGCGCCGACCCCGAGCGGCACCGTCCGCGCACCGTCGAGCAGGGTCCCGTCGCCCGCCACGACGAGCAGGAGCACGTCCAGGTCGTTCTCCCGGTGCTCGTCCACGACGGCGCCGGCGGGCAGGCGGATCAGGTTGGCGTCGAGCTGCCGGGCGGGCTCGGTGAGTCTCCACAGTGCGCCGCGCTGCTCCGGGCCGGCCTCGGCGACGCACTCGCTCAGGTCCGCCAGCAGGCGCGGCGTGTTGGTGGGGGGCATCGTCTGGATCCTTTCCGACATCATCCGGTCGCCCGGTCCGGCGCCGTCCGGGTCATCGTCGTCCGCACGCCCGGCTCGCCGTGGGCAGGGCAAGTCTGGGCCCTCGGACGGAACCCTGCGCCGATCGGGCGACTCCCGGGCGAGCGTTCGCGCTTCCCCGCCACCTCGGCGTGATGATCGCTGGCGGCCGGGCCCGCCGCCTCCCCCGTGCGCCGGGCGGCCGGGAGGAAGCCGTGCGGATCCTGCTCGTCGCGAGCGCGTTCAACAGCCTGACCCAGCGGGTCTTCGTCGAGCTGCGCGACCGCGGCCATCGGGTCGGCGTCCAACTGGCCCTGGACGACGACGCGCTGCGGGAGGCCGTGCGGCGGCACGCGCCCGAGCTGATCCTGGCGCCGATGCTGAAGACCGCGATCCCCGCCGACCTGTGGTCCGCGCACCGCTGTCTGATCGTGCACCCCGGGCCGGTCGGCGACCGCGGCCCGTCCTCGCTCGACTGGGCCCTGCACGAGGGCGCGCGGCAGTGGGGCGTGACCGTCCTGCAGGCCGACGCGGTGATGGACGGCGGGGACGTCTGGGCGAGCGTGCCCTGCGCCGTCCCCGAGGAGGTCGGCAAGAGCGACCTCTACCGGGGCGAGATCTCCGACGCCGCGCTGGAGGCCGTCCTGCTCGCCGTCGACCGCGTCGACACCGGCGACCACGTGCCGCGGCGCCAGGCGGAGCTGCCGGCCGCCGGCCGCACCCGGCCGTACTTCGCGCAGAGCCTGCGCCGGATCGACTGGCGGCTGGACGGGACGGCGGCGGTGCTGCGCACGCTGCGCGGCGCGGACTCGCAGCCGGGCGTCCTGGACGAACTGTGCGGCGCCGAGTGGTTCCTGCACGGCGGCCATCCCGAGGACCGACTGCGCGGGCGCCCCGGCGACCTGCTGGCCACCCGGGCCGGCGCCGTCTGCCGCGCCACCGCCGACGGCGCGGTGTGGATCCCCGAGCTACGGGCCCGCAAGCTCCCCGGCGGCCGGCCCGGCACCAAGCTTCCGGCCACCCTGGCCCTCGGCGAGCGGCTGCCGGAGCTGCCCGAGCTCCCCGCACGGCCGGCGGACGACGGCGGCTGGACGGACATCCGCTACCAGGAGCGCGGAGCGGTCGGCGTGCTGCGCTTCGACTTCCCCGGCGGCGCGATGAGCACGGACCACTGCCGGCGCCTGCTCGCCGCCTACGTCCGCGCGTGCGACCGTCCGACCTCGGTGCTGGTGCTCGGCGGCGGCCGGGGATTCTTCTCCAACGGCATCCACCTCAACGTGATCGAGTCCGCCGCCGACCCGGCCGAGGAGTCCTGGGCCAACATCAACGCGATGGACGACCTGGTCGAGGCCGTCCTGACCACCACCGACCGCCTCACCGTCGCGGCCCTCGGCGGCAACGCCGCCGCCGGCGGCGTGATGCTGGCGCTGGCAGCCGACGAGGTGTGGTGCCGCGCGGGCGTCGTCCTCAACCCGCACTACCGCCTGATGGGCCTCTACGGCTCGGAGTACTGGACCCACACCCTGCCGCGCCGGGTCGGCGCGGGCACCGCGCGGCGGCTGATCCAGGAGGCGCTGCCGGTGAGCGCGACGGCCGCGCACCGCCTGGGCCTGATCGACCGGACCATCGACTGCGCGCCCTCGGACTTCCCCGCACGGGCGCGCGCACTGGCCGCGCGCCTGACCGCCCTGCCGGCCGCCCAGGAGCGGATCGCGGCGAAGAAGGCGCGCCTGGCGGACGAGCACGCCGTCAAGCCGCTGGCCGCCTACCGCGAGGAGGAACTCACCCGGATGCGGGCCGTCTTCTTCGACCTCGGGGCGCCCTACCACGCCCTGCGCCGGGCCTTCGTCCGCAAGGAACGACCGGTCCGCACCCCGGACCACCTCACCCCGTCCTGGGGCTGACGGTCAGTCGACCGCGCTGGTGGCGGCCGGGGCCGGGGTGGGGACCGACGGGAGGGGGTGGCCGGCACGGCCACGGCTGTTGCGGGACAGGGGCAGGTAGAGCACGGCCGCGACGGCACCGGAGAGCAGGAAGCTGACGTCGATCCCGCCGGTCAGGCGCAGCAGCGGGCCCTGGTAGACCAGAAGTGTCCACCGAGCAGAGGCCGACCGCGCTGCCGACCGTCCGGGCGACCGTCGCGGGCACGTTCCAGCCCGCCCGGTACCAGTAGACGCCGCCGCGGGTGCGCTGGCTGAGCACCTGCAGCGAGGCCCGGTCGTAGTCGCCCCGGCAGCGTCGGAAGCCGGTCAGGGTGATCACCGCCCAGGGGGTGCCGATCGCGGTCAGCACCAGGACGAAGGAGGTCACCGCGTCCTGCGCGTTCCACACGAAGTGGCCGAGGAAGACCAGCGCGGTGGCCATCGCCACGACCACGTAGGTGGCCTGTAGCCGGGTGGCCCGGGGCAGGATGGCGTCCCATGCCGTAGAGCATCAGGCCGGTGTTGCCGGCGCTCCCGAGCAGGCCGTTGACCAGCAGCAGCGGCAGGAACCAGACCGGCGAGCCGGCCAGCAGGACGGTCACGTAGTCCTGGCCGGCGCCGGTGGCGACCGCGGTGAAGGTGCCGAACAGCTGCGGGATCAGCAGGCCGAGGAAGAGGCCGCCCGCGGTCGCCCGGAGCACCCCCGGGGGCGGGCCGCCGGCCGACATCCCCGGAACGTCCACAGCCCCGGTGGACGGCTCCGGAGGAGCTGCGCGAAGGTCCGAACCCGCCGGTAACCCCCGGATCGACCTTCACTCGTTCGGCGGTATCCCGGCGGCGCCCCGGCGATCCGTCCACGGAAGGTGGGGAGGAGGTCGTCGCCCCGGAGCACCGAGGGAGCCCCCGATGCGGATAACCGTCTGCGCCAGCCAGGACCTGCCCGCCTGCCTGGCCCTCAACCGCCTGGTGCCAGCCCTCTCGGGCCACCACGTGCAGGTGCTGCTCTCGCACCTCGCCCCACCGCCGGAGACCGCGCACGGACCGCTCGCCCGACTGCGGGCCTTCGAGCGGGACGTGCCGAACGAGGTGCTCTTCCCCGCCCTGGACCGCGCACCGGAGCCGCCCGGGCGCACGCTCACCTTCCACCACCTCAGCCGCCGGCACGGGTTCCCGCTGCACCCGGTCCGGCAGATCAACGCCGGCGACGGGCTGGGCCTGCTGGAGTCGTTCCACCCCGACCTGGTGGTCGCGATCCGCTTCGGCCACCCGTTCCGGGCTCCGGCGCTGCGGGTGCCCCAGCTCGGCACGGTCCAGCTGCACGCGGGCGAACTTCCGCGCCACGCGGGCCCGTTCGGGCCGTTCCGGGCGCTGCTGGAGGGGGCCTCCTCGCTCGGCTGCCCGGTGCACCTGGTGGACGGCGAGCGGGTGGACAGCGGCCCGCTGCTGGCCATGCCCCGGCTCCCGGTGGACCAGCGGCACTCGCTCGCCTGGCACGTGGTGCACGCCTACCCGCTGGGGGTGCAGGCGCTGCTGGAGTGCCTGGGCCGGATGGCCGCGGGCGAGCTGCTGCCGGTCCGGCCGCAGTACGGGCCGCGGCACCTCCAGGGGCTACCGGGGGAAGTCGAGCTGGCCGACTTCTCGGAGCGTGGCTGGCGCCTGGTCGACCCCTCGGACTACGCCGACTTCCTGCGCCCGTTCGCCTCCCCCGACCCCGAGCCGCACGCCACCCCGAGCGGCTACGGCCCGGCCGCCCCGGCGACCGCCACCGAGGCACTCGGCTGACGCTTATCGGATGTTGATCAGCGCTCGCTAGCGTCCCGGCATGAGCGAAACGATCACCACTGACCTGGACAACTTCGTCCTCCTGCTGGAACGCCTCAAGGACTCGCTGGCCGCCGACCTCGCCGCCGACCCGCCCGCCGCCGCCCGCACCGAGGGCTGACCGCGGGCGGCCGTCGCGCACCGTGGCCGCCCGGTACCCCTCCGGTGCCCGGCTAACGGCGGGGGTCCTCGGGTCGCTACCATCGGCCTTGGTGATGAGCCGTACCAGTACGTCCCGGCGGACCTGACCGGGGTCCCTGCGAGCGGTCTTCACTCCGACCGGCCAACATGATCGTGGGCTGACGGTGTCGCCCCCGGTGCACAGGACCGGTGGCGAGAGATGAGACGCGATGCCGTGTCCAGGGGGACGCGGCGCAAACCCGAAAGGCTCGTACGTGACTGCGCCCCAGGAGCACTCCTTCGCCGACCTCGGCAAGGTGCTGGTCATCATCCCGACCTACAACGAGGCCGAGAACGTCGAGAGGATCGTCTCGCGGGTCCGGACCGCCGTCCCCGAGGTGCACGTCCTCGTCGCCGATGACAACAGCCCCGACGGCACCGGCGAGATGGCCGACAAGATCGCCGAGCGCGACGGCCACGTCCACGTCATGCACCGCAAGGGCAAGGAGGGCCTCGGCGCGGCCTACCTGGCCGGCTTCCGCTGGGGCATCGACAACGGCTACGACGTGCTGGTCGAGATGGACGCGGACGGCTCCCACCAGCCCGAGGAGCTCTACCGGCTGCTGACCGCGCTGCGCGGTGCCGACCTGGTGCTCGGCTCCCGCTGGGTGCCCGGCGGCAAGGTGGTGAACTGGCCGAAGTCGCGCCTGCTGCTCTCCCGCGGCGGCTCCACCTACTCGCGCCTGATGCTCGGCGTGCCGATCCGGGACGTCACCGGCGGCTACCGCGCGTTCCGCAAGGAGACCCTGCTGGGCCTGGGCATGGACGAGGTCGCCTCGGCCGGCTACTGCTTCCAGGTCGACCTGGCCTGGCGCACGGTGCGGGCCGGTTTCAAGGTCGCCGAGGTCCCGATCACCTTCGTCGAGCGCGAGCACGGCGCTTCCAAGATGAGCCGCAACATCGTCTTCGAGGCACTGGCCCGGGTCACCGCCTGGGGCCTGTCGGCCCGGATGGAGAAGCTCACCGGGAAGAAGAAGCGGTAACCCGCTCCCGGACGGCCGCGGGCCCCCCACGCTTCGGCGTGCGGGGCCCACGGCGTTCGCGCGGGGTGCTCAGAGCGCCCGGGTCAGCCGGGACATGATCGACGGCGGTGCGAGGTCGCGCTGCAGCGCCACCGGGATCTGGAGCTTCTGGTCACCGTCACCGACGGTGATGGTGCCGACCTGGGTGCCGGCCTTGGCCTGGTGGCCGATCCCGCCGGACTGGCTCAGCGCGAGGGTCACCGTGACGCCGGCGAACCCGGTGGCCGTGACGTCCTTGGTGGCCACCAGCGGCACCTTGTCGCCCAGGCCGTCGTCCAGGTAGCCGACCACGTCGCCCTGCTTGGCCAGCACCTGGCCGGTCACCGCCTTCTGCCCGGCCGCGATGACCGGGGCGCTGGCGAACTGGGCCGCCGTCAGGATGGTCTGGCTGCCGGTCGGCTGCTGACCGAGGGTCACCCCGAGGATCAGCTGCTTGGTGCCGTTCACGTCCTTGGTGGCGGCCCACATCAGGCAGCTGCCGGACGGCGTGCTGGAACCGGTCTTGGTGCCGATGATCCCGTTCTGCGGGCTCAGCAGGTAGTTGGTGTTGAAGATCCGGGTGCCGTTGATGGTGGTGTCGGGTTCGGCCACGATCTGTCGGAACACGTCGTTCTTCATCACCTGCTCGGCCAGCTTGAGCTGGTCCTGCGCGGTGCTCTTGGTGTTCGGGTTGTAGCCCGCCGCGTCGGCGTAAGTGGTGTTGCTCATACCGAACTTGGCCGCCTGGGCGTTCATCTTCTGGACGAACGCCTGCTCCGAGCCGGCGTCCCAACGGGCCAGCAGGCGCGCGATGTTGTTGGCGGAGGGGAGCATCAGCATCTCCAACGCCTCGTACTGGCTGATCTGTTCGCCCTCGGTGACCTTCGCGGTGGACTGGTCGGCGTCGCCGGACTCGTCCGCGGCGGCCTTGTCGACCGTGAGCATCGGACCGGTCTCGCCCTTCTTGAGCGGGTGGTCCTGCAGGATGATGTAGGCGTTCATCACCTTGGTGACGCTGGCGATCGGAGCCGGGGTCTCGGGGCCCGAACTGCCCAGGCTGCCCACCCCGACCACCTCGGCGGCGGCCTGACCGGCGGTCGGCCAGGGCAGCGTGGGCTGGGCACCCGCGAAGGTGTACGAGGTGGACAGGCTCATCCGGGTCTTGGCGGCCGGCAGCGGGCGCAGCAACTGGGCGACCACCACGACGCCGAGCACGAATCCGACAAAGACCGTCCAGATGGTGATCCGCTTGAGCGCACGGCGCAGCGGGGAGACCGGACGGGCGCTGAGGGCGGCGAGCACCTCCATCGCCTCGTTGGTGGTCTCCGGGACGGGCGGCGGGGAGGCCGGCGCGGCGGCGGGGCGGGCGGCCCAGCTGGGCGCGGCGGAGCCGACGGCCACCGGCTCGCGCTCGACGGCGGGCTTGCCGGCGTCGGGCTTGGGGGTGTCGGCGTCGGGCTTGGGCTTGCCGGCGTCGGGCTTGGGCTTGCCGGCGTCGGGCTTGGGCTTGCCGGCGTCGGGCTTGGGGGTGTCGGGCTTGGGCTTGCCGGCGTCGGGCTTGGGGGTGTCGGTGTCGGGCTTGGGGGTGTCGGTGTCGGGGTCGGCTTCGGGCTCGGGGTCGGCTTCGGGCTCGGCGGACTCCTTGGACTTGGCGGGCGCCGGGCGGCTGAGCAGCATGGTGCGATCGCGGGCCGGAGACTCCTCCCCCTCGGACTCCCCGTCCTCGCCCTCGGACTCCGCGCCCTCGTGATCCTCGGCGACCTCGGCGGCCTTGGCGGGCGCCCGGCGGCTGAGCAACATGGTCCGGTCCCGGGTCGGAGGCTCCTCCTTTTCGGGGGCGTCCTCGCCCTCGCCCTCATCCTCGGCCTCGTCAGGCTCGGCGGACGCCGGGCGGGTGAGCAACATGGTGCGGTCGCGGGCCGGAGGCTCCTCCCCCTCGGACTCCGCCTCCTCGTCCTCGCCCTTTTCGCCCTCTTCCTCCGCCTCGTCATCTGCGGTGTCCCGGATCGCGATACGCGGGTCCGCTGGGCGGACGGGCCCGGGCACCTCGACGGTCAGCTCGTCGTCGGCCGCCTCGACGTCCTCCTCCGTGGCCTCCGCCTCCGCCGGCTCCTCAGGCTCCTCGGAATCGTCGGTCGCCGCGGATTCGGCGGGCTCCTCGGAATCGTCGGTCGCCGCGGGCTCGGCGGGCTCGGCGGGCTCGTCAGCCTCCGCCGACTCCTCGTCAGCCCCCTCGGCCTCGGGCTCAGGCGCGGCCTCGGCCTCAAGCTCCGCCGCCGACTCCGCCTCGGACTCCTCGGACTCCTCGGGCTCCGTGCCTCCCTCGAGCGCCCCGGCCTCCTCAGCCTCCTCGGCTTCCTCGGCTTCCTCGGCTTCCTCAACCCCCTCGGGCTCGGTCGGGGTCCGTAGGAACGTCGTCCGCTGGTCCGCTTCGCGGACACGGAGTTGGACGGTCGAGCCACGCGGCCCCCCGGCCCGCTCGCCCGCCACTGCCGC
This sequence comes from Kitasatospora sp. NPDC024654, assembly GCF_055559155.1. Taxonomy (NCBI): domain Bacteria; kingdom Bacillati; phylum Actinomycetota; class Actinomycetes; order Kitasatosporales; family Streptomycetaceae; genus Kitasatospora; species Kitasatospora sp. NPDC024654. The sequence goes on along the minus strand of NZ_JBVHLF010000009.1, from coordinate 115,261 downwards.
GGCATCCTCCGTCGGCAGCTCCCGCTCCCCGTCGTGCCGCACCTTCTCCGGGGCCTCGCCCACGTATCCCGACCTCCTCATGCGCTCCGCGGGGCTCCCGCCGCCGCCCGTACACCGGTACAGTCTCCGCCACCGGAGCCTGATCGCCGTCGTCACACCCCGTCCGACCGGCAGTTTTTCCGTATGATCGGCCTATCCCCCGCAGTGACGTCCTCCGCTCGACCCCTGGTTCCCCGCGCAACGGGCCCCCTCCCCGCGGTTCCCGTCGCAAGGTCACGATTCGGAGGCGTACTCGACAAGTCCGTGTGAGAGGCGTCACTCTGTCATTCATCCACGCGGGGAGGCTTGGATGGGCAAGAGCCGCAGAACAATTCCCGAGGAACTCTTGCTGCTCGCACTGGACCCGACCACGGGTACCACGGCGCAGCCGCAGACCCTCGACCTCGGACTCGCCGGGGCACAGCTCGTCGAGCTGTCCCTGGCTGGACGGATAGTCCCGGACGGGGACCGGATCGCCGTGGTGCTGCCGCGGCCGACCGGTGACCCGACCCTGGACCACGCCCTGGAGCTGCTGCGCCGTCGCGGCAGCCCGGTGCGTGCCGCGCACTGGATCGGCGGGCCCCGACTGGGGCTGCGGCAGACCTATCTGGCGCACCTGGAACGGTGCGGGATGGTCGCCGCGGTGCCGGGCCAGGTGTGCGGGGTCCTGCCGACGACGCGTTACCAGGCGTCGGACGACTGCACCAACGCTGCCATCAAGCAGCGGCTCGACACCGCGATCCGCACCGGCGTCCCGCCGGATCCCAGAACGGCCGCCCTGGCCGCGCTGGCACACGCGGTGGGCCTCGGGAAGCACCTCTATCCCGGCAACGAGGGCCGGTCCTCACGGTCCCGCCTGCGGGACCTGATCCGCTACGACCCGCTCGGCGGGATGGTCGCCCACGCCGTCATGGACGTGCAGAACGGCCTTCCGGCCCAGCAGAGCCGTACCGGCGGACGGGCTCCGGCGGCGCGCAACGGCGCGGAGCCGGCCGGGCGGCCCAGGACGGCGGCCGCGCCCGGACCGTTGGGCGGCGCCCGCGGCTCGGCCGGCCCGGTCGGCGTGCGCTGACCGACCGGCACCGGCCAGGCGGCCCGCAGGGCGCGCCACGGGGTGCGCGCCACCGGTGCGCACCCGGCCGGACGGCGCCGGACCACCGTTTCGCGCCACGCGGCACGGCCGGGCCCCGGGACGAACGGGGCGGTCGCACCCGGCACCCGCCGGGGCGCCCGCCCCGTCGGCGTACCCGTCCGGGCCCAACGCTCCGCATACGGACCGCATATCAGCTCGGACACCAATAGTGCAAGTCATCCCGGACAGGTCGGGCAAATCCCCGGCGGCGACCTGACTCGGGATGACATGCTGCTGAGAGCCAGGGGGTTGGCACGAACACCGAAGCAGTCCGAGGCAGCAGGAAGGACCCGCCACTCCTGTCGCGTACAGCCCGTACACCAGAGGTACCGCCGGAGGTCGATGTGTCCGCCAGCATCAATCCCACTGTCCGTCGCAGGAGACTGGGCGCCGAGCTGCGCCGCCTGCGCGAGAGCAAGGGGATGACCGCCGAGGAGGTGGCCGGCCGGCTGATGGTCTCCCAGTCGAAGATCAGCCGGCTGGAGAACGGCCGCCGCAGCATCAGCCAGCGCGATGTCCGCGACCTGTGCGACGTCTACAACGTGGACGACGCCCGGATGCGCAACAGCCTGATGGAGATGGCCCGGGAATCCCGGCAGCGCGGCTGGTGGCACGAGTTCGGGGACATCCCGTACAGCGTCTACATCGGCCTGGAGGCGGAGGCCTCCTCGATCCGCGCCTACGAGTCCTCGTTCGTGCCCGGGCTGCTGCAGACCCGGGAGTACGCCGAGGCGGTGGTGACGGGCACCCAGCCGGACACCGAGGCCGACGCGATCCGCCGCCGGGTCGAGGTGCGGCTCAAGCGGCAGGACCGGCTCACCGGCGAGGACCGGTTCGCCAGCTTCTGGTCCGTCATAGACGAGGCGGTGCTGGCCCGGGAGGTCGGCGGCAAACCGGTGATGTCCGACCAGATGGCCCGACTACTGGAGGTCGGCGAGCAACCCAACGTGACCATTCAGGTGATCCCGTTCGTGCACGGCGCGCACCCCGGGATGACCGGGACATTCTCCCTGATGGAGTTCCCGGAGTCCGCCGATTCCACCGTCGTCTACTTCGAAGGTGTGACGAGCGACCTCTATCTGGAGAAGGACGTGGACGTCCGCCGCTATACCGGTCTCTATGACCACCTGCGGGCCGCGGCGCTGAGCGTCGTCGAGTCCCGGGCGTTGATAGTCAACTATGCGGAGGCGTACCAGAGATGAGCACCAAGACCCTGACCGTCGACCCGGCCTGGCGCAAGAGCAGCCACAGTGGCGGCAACGGCGCTTGCGTGGAGGTCGCGGTCCCGGCGTCCAGCACGGTCGCGGTCCGCGACTCAAAGGACCCTGAGGGTCCGCAGTTGCGCTTCTCGCCCACCGCCTGGGCCGCCTTCGCGATCGCCGCGGGCGCCGGGGAGTTCGGGGCGGCTTGAGTCCGGAGGCCACCCGTCCGGCCCGGGGGCGGGCCCGGCGGGTGGCCTCCGGCACCGCAACTAATTCAACAGCACGGCCGGCAAGGACCGCACCGGCTGGGCCAGTGCGGTCCTGCTCACCGCGCTCGGCCTGCCGCGGGACACCGTCATGGCCGACTACCTGGCCAGCAACACCTACCGGGCCGCTCAGAACGCGGCCACCCTGGCCCAGCTGCCCCCGGCTACCAGGCCGTCTACAAGCCGCTGCTGGCCGCCGACCCGGCGTACCTGAGCGCCGGCTTCGCGCAGGTGCGGCAGAGCTTCGACTCCTTCGACAGCTACCTGGAGCAGGGCCTCGGCCTGGACCTGCGCGACCTGCGCGACCTGCGCGACCTGCGCGACCTGCGCAGCCAGCTGCTGGTCGGCTGACCCCGGACTCGGGGCGGGGACCGGCGAATCCGGTCGGCCCCCGCCCGCACCGGCTCACACCACGTCGGCGAGGTCCCGCAGCAGCCGGGCCTTGGCCCGCGCCCCCACCATCGACTTCACCGGCTCGCCGCCGCGGAACACCATCAGGGTCGGCATCGACAGCACCCCGTAGGCCGCCTGGGTCTCCGGGTTGCGGTCCACGTCCAACGTCACCACCTTGAGCCGCCCCGCCTCCTCCTCCGCCAGCTCGGCCAGCACCGGCGCGATCATCCGGCACGGCGCGCACCAGTCCGCCGTGAAGTCCACCAGGACCGGCCCGTCCGCCGCCAGCACCTCCGCCGCGAAGGTCCGGTCGGTCACCTCTGCCACGTTCCCCGCCATCGCCGTACGTCCTCTCACTCGCCCTCGGGTGTCAGCTCGCACCGGGGCCCGGCGGTGCCGGCCGCCAGCTCCGCGCTGGCCCGCTCGGCGCTGGCCAGCTGGGCGGCGACCCGCTCGCGGACCTCGCCCAGCCGGGCCAGGCAGGCGTCCAGCTCGGCCAGCTTGCGGCGGTAGACCACCAGCGAGGCCGGGCAGGAGTCGCCGGCCGGGTAGCCGGCCCGCAGGCACTCCACGAACGGGCGGGTGTCCTCCAGCTCGAAGCCGAAGTCCTGCAGCAGCCTGATCTGCCGCAGCAGGTCGAGGTCCGCCTCGTCGTAGCTGCGGTAGCCGTTCCCGGTGCGCCGAGCGGTCAGCAGGCCGCGCGACTCGTAGTAGCGCAGCGTGCGGGTGGTCGTCCCGGCCCGCTCGGCCAGCTCTCCGATCCGCATGGCGTCCTCCCTCTGCTCGGTGCTCCGACGCTAGACCTTGCCGTCGGCGTCAACGCCAGCGCGCGGCGGATCAGTCCAGTACCGGCAGCAGCTTCGGCAGGTGGCCGTCCGAGGCGAGGGCGGCGGCCCGGCGCTCGGGCGGGACCTCCCCGTAGAGGGTGGTGCGCTGGCGGGACGGGCGCCCGGCGGCGGTCGCGATCGCCTCCAGGTCGCGGACCGACTTGTAGCTGCCGTAGGCCGAGCCGGCCATCCGCGAGATGGTCTCCTCCATCAGCGTGCCGCCCAGGTCGTTGGCGCCGCTGCGGAGCATCTCGGCGGCGCCCTCCGCGCCCAGCTTCACCCAGCTGGTCTGGATGTTGCGGATGTGCGGGTGCAGCAGCAGCCGGGCCATCGCCACCACCACCCGGTTGTCGCGCGCGGTCGGGCCGGGCCGGGCGATCCCGGCCAGGTAGACCGGCGCGTTGGTGTGGATGAACGGCAGCGTGACGAACTCGGTGAAGCCCCCGGTGCGCTGCTGGATCCCGGCCAGCAGGCGCAGGTGACCGAGCCAGTGCGCGGGGGTGTCCACGTGGCCGTACATCATCGTCGAGGAGGAGCGCAGGCCCAGCTCGTGGGCGGTGCTGACGACCTCGACCCAGGTGGCGGCCGGCAGCTTGCCCTTGGTGAGCACCCAGCGGACCTCGTCGTCCAGGATCTCGGCGGCGGTGCCCGGGATGCTGTCCAGGCCGGCCTCCTTGGCCCGCTGCAGCCAGTCCCGGATCGACAGGCCGGTCCGGGTGGCGCCGTTGACCACCTCCATCGGCGAGAAGGCGTGCACGTGCATGCCGGGCACCCGCTCCTTCACCGCGCGGGCGATGTCGAAGTAGGCGGTGCCGGGCAGGTCCGGGTGGATCCCGCCCTGCATGCACACCTCGGTGGCACCGACCTCCCAGGCCTGCGCGGCCCGGTCGGCCACCTGGTCGAGCGACAGGGTGTAGGCGTCGGCGTCGGTGCGGCGCTGGGCGAAGGCGCAGAACCGGCAGCCGGTGTAACAGACGTTGGTGAAGTTGATGTTCCGGGTGACGCAGTAGGTGACGGTGTCGCCGACGGCGTCGCGGCGGACCGCGTCGGCGATCGCGCAGAGCGCGTCCAGCGCCGGGCCGTCGGCGTGCAGCAGGGCCAGCGCCTGCTGGTCGGTCAGCCGGGTGGGGTCGTCCGCGGCCGTCGCGAGGGCGGACCGGAGGTCACCGTCGATCCGCTCCGGCGCCATCGCCCGGACCTGCTCGCGCAGCGCCTCCCAGTCGCCGTAGACCTCCTCGAAGTCGGCCCGGCGGTCGGCGGATCTGCCCTCGGTGTCGATGGTCCGGTGCAGGTCGGTACGGCCGGCGGCGGCCGGCAGCTGCTCCGGCTCCTGCCAGCGCAGGCCGACCGGCCGGGCCTCCTCCCGGGCCAGCAGGGTCTCCGGGTCGACCAGCGCCTCGACGTGCGGCCGCAGCCGCGGGTCCAGCCAGGGCTCGCCGCGCTTCAGGAACTCCGGATAGATGGTCAGCCGCTCGCGCAGCTGGAAGCCCTGGGCCGCGGTCAGCTCGGCCAGTCGCTCGATCTGCGGCCAGGGGCGCTCCGGGTTGACGTGGTCGGGGGTGAGCGGGGAGACACCGCCCCAGTCGTCGATGCCGGCGCCGATGATCAGCGGGTACTGGTCGTCCACCAGGTTCGGCGGCGCCTGCACCCGGGCGGACGGGCCGAGCACCACCCGGGTGACCGCGATCGTCGCGGCCAGCTCCTCGAGTTCGGCGTCCGGCACGTCGCGCATCGCGGTGTCCGGCTTGGCCCGGAAGTTCTGGATGATCACTTCCTGGACGCCCTGGTACTGCCGGGCGATCCGGCGGATCGCGAAGATCGACTCGGCGCGCTCCAGGTGGGTCTCGCCGATGCCGATCAGCAGCCCGGTGGTGTACGGGACGGCGCTGCGCCCGGCGTCCTCCAGCGCCCGGAGCCGGACGGCCGGCTCCTTGTCCGGGGAGCCGTGGTGCGGGCCGGAGGGCTCGGACCAGAGCCGGGTCGCGGTGGTCTCCAGCATCATCCCCATCGAGGGCGAGACCGGCTTCAGGCGCTGGAAGTCGGTCCAGCTCAACACGCCCGGGTTGAGGTGCGGCAGCAGGCCGGTCTCCTCCAGGATCCGCACCGAGATCGCCCGGACGTAGGCGATGGTGTCGTCGTAACCGTGCGCGTCCAGCCACTCGCGGGCCTCCGACCAGCGGTCCTCGGGCCGGTCGCCGAGCGTGAACAGGGCCTCCTTGCAGCCCAGTTCAGCGCCCCGGCGGGCGATGTCCAGCACCTCGTCGGGGGACATGTAGAGCCCGTGGCCGTCCCGCCGCAGCTTGCCGGGCACGGTGACGAAGGTGCAGTAGTGACAGCGGTTGCGGCAGAGCCGGGTGAGCGGGACGAACACCTTCTTGGAGTAGGTGATGATCCCTGACCGGCCGACCGCCGCCAGGCCCGCGTCGCGCAGCCGGGAGGCGGTCGCGCAGAGGTCGCCCAGGTCGTCCCCCCGGGCCTGCAGCAGCACGGCGGCCTCGGCGGTGTCCAGCGCGACCCCGTCGCGGGCCCGGCGCAGGGCCCGGCGCATGGCGGTGGCGGTCGGCGGGGCGGGGCGGGTGGAGTCCATGGCCAGACCCTAGCCCAGCGGGAGGACGCCCGTACGCCGGGAGGAGGACCCCTCCCCCACCGCGACCCTGAGACCGGGTCAGGGTCGGATGCCCCCGGAGATGTACCGAGTCTTGGACCCGTGGGGCGATGCCGTGAACGGGCGGCTGCCATCTAATGGAGTGAGATCAGCGGAATGCCGACGGAGGGCGGGACATGACGCAGTACGCGGGGTTCGAGGACTTCGAGGACGCGGAGACCGGCCAGGTCTTCCACGCCCGGCGGCGTACGGCCGTCCGGGTGCTGGTGCCGGTGGCCATCGCGGCGGTGGCGGCGACCGGCATCGGTCTGGTACCGGCGCTGGCCGACTCCGGCGCACCAGCGCTGCCGCAGCTGACGGCCCAGCAGCTGGTGGCCAAGGCACTGAGCGGCGGTGCCCAGCAGCTGAGCGGGACGGTCCAGGTCTCCGCCGACCTCGGCATCCCCGCCGAGCTGCTGGACGCGGCGGGCCACGGTGGCGCGGCGGCCGCCGTGACGGGCACCGCGGGCGCGGCCGGCGGCAGCGGCCAGGCCCAGCAGGGCGACAACGCGGCCGCCGCCTCACCGGAGTCCCGGCTGACCACCCTGTTGGCCGGCGACCACACCCTGCGGGTCTCGGCGGACGGCCCGGACCGGCAGCGGGTGGCCCTGGTCGAGAGCCTGGCCGAGTACGACCTGATCCACAACGGCGACCAGCTCTGGGCCTGGGACAGCGCGAGCGACCAGGCGGTGCACCTGACGGCCCCGCAGGACCACACCGCGCGGGACCACCGGCCGCAGCTCCCGACCAACCTGCCGACCACGCCCGCGCAGGCCGCCCAGCAGCTCCTCGCCGACTCCGCGAGCACCAGCACGGTCACCGTGGCCGCCACCACCACGGTGGCCGGGCGCAGCGCGTACCAGCTGAGCGTGAAGCCCAGGCAGGCCGGTTCCACCATCGGCGAGGTGCGGATCGCGGTGGACGCCGCCAACGGCACGCCGCTGGCCGTGGTGGCCACCTCGACCGGCGGCTCGACCGTGCTGGACGTCCACTTCAGCGACGTCTCGTTCACCGCGCCGGCCGCCAGTACCTTCACCTTCACGCCCCCGAAGGGCGCCAAGGTGACCGAGCAGCCGGCCGGTCCCGAGAAGCCGAGGACCGGTGGGAAGGCCGGGACCGGCGGCCACGGCGTGTCGGTCACCGGGACCGGCTGGACCACCGTGCTCTCGCTCCAGCTGCCCACCGACCAGACCGCCGAGGCGGTCACCGGCAACGACCGGGCCGGCCGGGCCAAGGGCCGTCACCAGGGCGTCCCGAGCGCCTCCGCGCTGGTCAAGTCGTTCGGCAAGCCGGTCGACGGCGGCACGCTGATCAGCACCAACGTGGTCAACGTGCTGATCACCAACGACGACCACGTGTACGCCGGCGCGGTCACCCTGCCGGTCCTCCAGGCCGCGGCCGGGGTGAAGTAGTGACCGGAGCTCCGCCGCTGGAGACCACGACGGGGGGCCGGGCGGCCGAGGCCGGCCCGGCCCCCGCCGGGGGTGCTCCGGTGATCCGTACCCGGGGGCTGACCAAGCGTTTCGCCGGCGGCCAGCTCGCCGTGGACGGGCTGGACCTGACGGTCCCGCGGGGCAGCGTCTTCGGCTTCCTGGGCCCCAACGGCTCGGGCAAGACCACCACCATCCGGATGCTGATGGGCCTGATCGCCCCGACCTCGGGCGTGGCGACGGTGCTCGGCGCCTCGATGCCGCAGTCGGTGGGCAGCGTGCTGCCCCGGGTGGGCGCGCTGATCGAGGGCCCGGCGCTGTACGGCTTCCTCTCCGGGCGGGACAACCTCGCCCGGTACGACGCCGCCGACCCGACCGCCGACCCGCGCACCCGGGGGCGCCGGATCGCCGAGGCGCTCGACCGGGTCGGCCTGACCGCGGCGGCCGGCAAGAAGGCCCGGGCCTACTCGCTCGGCATGAAACAGCGGCTCGGTCTCGCCTCGGCGCTGCTCCAGCCGCGCGAGCTGCTGGTGCTGGACGAGCCGACCAACGGCCTCGACCCGCAGGGCATGCGGGAGATCCGGGCGCTGGTCCGCGAGGTGGCGGCGGAGGGCACCACGGTCTTCCTCTCCTCGCACCTGTTGGACGAGATCGAGCAGGTGTGCACGCACGCCGCCGTGATGTCCAAGGGCCGGCTGGTGGTGCAGGGCACGGTCGCCGAGCTGGCCGCCCGGGCCAAGGGCCGGCTGGTGGTGCGCACCCCGGACACCGAGCGGGCCACCGAGGTGCTGGCCGCCCACCGGGTGACCGACCTGCGGGCCGGCGAGGGCCGGGTGGACGGCGAGGCGGCCGGCCCGGACGAGACCCTGCTGCCCGGGCTCTGCGCCGCACTGGTCGAGGCCGGGGTGCGGGTGCACGGCTTCGGCCTGGAGCGGGGCACGTTGGAGGACGCCTTCGTGGCGCTGACCGGGGAGGGTTTCGATGTCGCAGGTTGAGGCCGCGCCGACCGGGGCGGCCGAGCCGACCGCCGCCGCGCCGCCGGCCGGCCCTCGGCCGCAGACGGCGGCCGGGTTCCTGGCGCTGTTCGCCAGCGAGCTGCGGCTGACCTTCCGACGGACCAGGACGCTGGTCCTGCTGGGCTTCCTGGCCGCGCTGCCGGTGCTGATCGGCGTCGTGGTGAAGATGGAGACCGGCGGCACGCACGGCGGCGACGGCGGCCCGGCGTTCCTCGCCCAGGTCACCCAGAACGGCGTCTTCCTGACCTTCACCGCGCTGGCCGTCTCGCTGCCGGTCTTCCTGCCGATGACGGTGGGCGTGGTGGCCGGTGACGCGGTGGCCGGCGAGGCCGCCACCGGGACGCTGCGCTACCTGCTGGTGGCGCCGGCCGGGCGGAACCGGCTGCTGGCGGCCAAGTTCACCGCCGTACTGACGTTCTGCGCGGCGGCCACGGCGACGGTCTCGCTCGCCGCGCTGGCCACCGGCGCCGCGCTCTTCCCGGTGGGGCGGGTGACACTGCTCTCCGGCGACACCATCGGTCTGGGCCAGGCGCTGCTGCGGGCCCTGCTGATCGCCGTGGTGGTGGCGCTCTCGTTGTCCGGGCTGGCCGCGATCGGGCTCTTCGTCTCCACCCTGACCGGCAGCGGGATCGCCGCGATGGCGACCACGGTCGGCCTGGTGGTGATCGTCCAGGTGCTGGACAGCTTCCCGCAGCTGGCCGCGATCCAGCCCTGGCTCTTCACCCACCAGTGGCTGAGCTTCGCCGACCTGCTGCGACAGCCGATGTACTGGGACGGGGTACTGCGCGACCTCGGACTGCAGGCGCTCTACGTGGCCGTCTTCGGCTCGGCCGCCTGGGCCCGCTTCACCACCCGGGACATCACCGCCTAGGGGGCTGGTCCGGGGCCCTCAGCGGGTGACCGCCGGGGCGGCCCCGGCACCCTCGGCGGGCACCGCGCGGGCCGTCGCGCGCTCCGCCCTCACCCGGCGCAGCGCGTCCCAGCTGAGCACCGCCAGCGCGACCCAGACCAGGCCGAACCCGGCCCAGCGCTCCGGCGGCATCGACTCGTGGAAGTACGCGACCCCGATCGCGAACTGGAACACCGGCGCCAGGTACTGCAACAGCCCCATGGTGGAGAGCGGCACCCGGATCGCCGAGGCGCCGAAGCAGAGCAGCGGGATCGCGGTGATCAGACCGCTGAGCATCAGCAACGCGGTGTGGCCGGCACCGTGCCCGAAGGTGGTGTGACCGGTGCCGCCCAGGTAGAGCAGGTAGCCGAGCGCGAAGGGGAAGATGAAGGCGGTCTCCAGCGCGAAGCTCTCCGCGCCGCCCAGCCCGACCTGCTTCTTGAACAGGCCGTAGAGCGCGAAGGAGAACGCCAGGGTGAGCGCGATCCAGGGCAGCCGGCCGTAGCCCAGGGTCAGCACCACCACGGCGAGCCCGCCGATCCCGACGGCGACCCACTGCACCCGGCGCAGCCGCTCCTTCAGCACCAGCACGCCCAAGGCGATGGTGACCAGCGGGTTGATGAAGTAGCCCAGGCTGGTCTCGACGACGTGGCCGGAGTTCACGCCCCAGATGTAGGTGCCCCAGTTGATCGAGATCACCGCGGCGGCCGCGGCCGACATGGCGAGCCGGCGGGGCTGGCGCAGCATCGGCCGCAGCCAGGCCCAGCGCCGCTGGACGGTGAGGATCAGCAGCGCGACGACCAGCGACCAGACCATTCGATGGGCCAGGATCTCGCCGGAACCGCTGGGCTCCAGCAGCGGCCAGTAGAGCGGGAAGAGGCCCCACATCCCGTACGCGGCGGCGCCGAGCCAGAGGCCGCGGCCCTGCTCGTCACCGTCACGGGAGCGGCCGGGCGGCCGTCGGGACTCCTGCGTCGACATCGTGTCCCTCCCTGCTGACCGGCGCTGATCCGTGCCGACGGTAGCGGCCGCGAGCCACCGCTGTCATCTCCATAACCAGAGTTTGGTCATGACAGTGACGCCGGGTGACGGAGCGTGGCGACCCGGCCCCCGCTCATCCGGCCGACGGGCGCAGGCCCGCCAGCTTCTCCGGATTGAGCTGGGCCCGCAGCGCCTGGATCCGGCCGTCCACCAGGTCGAGGGTGAGCGCGCCGGCCGGCGCACCGCCGTACGAGAAGACCACGCCCAGCTGCCCGTTGACCTCGGCCGGCTCGGCCACGATCCCCTGCGCGGCGGGCTTGGCCAGCACCCCGAGCAGCCAGCGGGCCACGTGGTCGGGGCCGTACAGCGGGCGGCGGGCCGCGCTGACGATGCCGCCGCCGTCCGACCAGGCCACCACGTCCGGCGCGAGCAGCTCCAGGACGGCGGACAGGTCGCCGCCCGCGCAGGCGGCCATGAACCGTTCGGTGACCCGGCGGCGCTGCTCGGGATCGGTGTCGTAGCGCGGGCGCCGGTCCCGGACGTGCGCCTTGGCCCGGTGCGCGATCTGCCGCACCGCCGGCTCCGGACGACCCAGCACCTCGGCGATCTCGGCGTGCGCGTAACCGAACACCTCGCGCAGCACGAAGACCGCCCGCTCGACCGGCCCGAGCGTCTCCAGCACCACCAGCAGCGCGGTCGAGACCGAGTCGGCCCGCACCGCCTCCTCGGCGGTGTCCGGTGCGGTCAGCAGCGGCTCGGGCAGCCACGGCCCGACGTACGCCTCGCGGCGCAGCTGCGCCGACCGCAGCCGGTTGATCGCCAGGTTGGTCACCGCCTTGACCAGGTACGCCTTCGGGTTGGCGACCGACGCCCGGTCCACCGCGGACCACCTGAGCCAGGTGTCCTGGAGGATGTCCTCCGCCTCGGCCACGCTGCCGAGCATCCGGTAGGCCGTGCCGAAGAGCAGCCGGCGGTGCTGGAGGAACGGGTCGGTGGCGTCCTGAGCGGTCGCGGAGTCGATCACCCGTTCAGGCTGCCAGTCGACCCGGTGCCCGGCAAGCGGCTGCCGGGCACCGGGGCGAGGACCGTCAGTCGACCGTCCAGGTGTCGCTGCCGGCCAGCAGCGCGGCCAGATCGCCCGGCCCGCTCCGGTCCACCGCGGCGGCCAGCTGATCGGCCATCAACGAGTCGTAGACCGGGCGTTCGACGCTGCGCAGCACCCCGATCGGGGTGTGGTCCAGGGTGTGCGCGTCGGCGAGGCGGGAGAGCGCGAAGGCGGTGGCCGGATCGGCGGCGTGCGCGTCGTGCACCAGCACCTCGCCCTCGTTGGCCGCCGTCACCTCCGCGGTGAACAGCGTGCCGCTGGCCGGGTCACGGAAGACGCCCTGGTCGGCGAAGCGGATCGGCTGGCCGTGCTCCAGCCGGATCAGCGCCCGCTCCGCGGTGCTGGCGTCCTTGAGCACCTCGAACGCGCCGTCGTTGAAGATGTTGCAGTTCTGGTAGATCTCCACGAACGCGGTGCCCTCGTGCTCGGCCGCCGCGCGCAGCACCGACTGCAGGTGCTTGCGGTCGGAGTCGATGGTCCGGGCGACGAAGCCGGCCTCCGCACCGATCGCCAGCGAGAGCGGGTTGAACGGCGCGTCCAGCGACCCCATCGGCGTGGACTTGGTGATCTTGCCGAGCTCCGAGGTCGGCGAGTACTGGCCCTTGGTCAGCCCGTAGATCCGGTTGTTGAAGAGCAGGATCTTCAGGTTGACGTTCCGGCGCAGCGCGTGGATCAGGTGGTTGCCACCGATCGAGAGCGCGTCGCCGTCCCCGGTGACCACCCAGACACTGAGGTCGGTGCGCGAGGTGGCCAGCCCGGTCGCGATGGCCGGCGCGCGGCCGTGGATCGAGTGCATCCCGTAGGTGTTCATGTAGTACGGGAACCGCGACGAGCAGCCGATCCCGGAGACGAAGACGGTGTTCTCCCGGCGGATGCCCAGCTCGGGCATGAAGGCCTGCACGGCGGCCAGGATCGCGTAGTCCCCGCAGCCGGGGCACCAGCGGACCTCCTGGTCGGTCTTGAAGTCCTTGGCGCTCTGCGGCGATTCGGCCTTCGGGACCAGCTTGAGCGAACGGTAAGGCGTCTCGGTCATGGCGGTCACTCCCCTTCCAGCGCGCCAAGGGCGGCCCACAGCACATCGGCCAACTGGGCTGCCTTGAAGGGCAGTCCGCGGACCTGGTTGTAGGACTGCGCGTCCACCAGGTACTTGGCGCGCAACAGCAGGGCGAGTTGCCCCAGGTTCATCTCCGGCACGACCACCTTGTCGTAACCGGCCAGCACCGTACCGAGGTTGGCCGGGAAGGGGTTGAGGTGGCGCAGGTGCGCCTGGGCGACCTTCCCGCCGTCCGTCCGGACCCGGCGCACCGCGGCGGTGATCGGCCCGTAGGTCGAGCCCCACCCCAGCACCAGCACCCGGGAGTCGCCGTCCGGATCGTCAACGGTCAGCTCCGGCACGGTGATGCCGTCCACCTTGGCCTGCCGGGTGCGGACCATCAGGTCGTGGTTGGCCGGGTCGTAGGAGATGTTCCCGGTGCCGTCCTGCTTCTCGATGCCGCCCACCCGGTGCTCCAGGCCGGGGGTCCCGGGGATCGCCCACGGCCGGGCCAGCGTGCGCGGGTCGCGCTGGTAGGGCCGGAAGACCTCGCTGCCGTCCTCCAGCACGTGGTTCGGCCCGGTGGCGAACCCGGGCTCGATGGCCGGCAGTTCGTCCGTCTCGGGGATCCGCCACGGCTCCGAGCCGTTGGCCAGGTAGCCGTCCGAGAGCAGCATCACCGGGGTGCGGTAGGTGACCGCGATCCGGGCCGCCTCCAGCGCGGCCGTGAAGCACTCGGCCGGGGTGGCCGGGGCCACGATCGGCACCGGCGCCTCACCGTTGCGCCCGAACATCGCCTGCAACAGGTCGGCCTGCTCGGTCTTGGTCGGCAGCCCGGTGGACGGCCCGCCGCGCTGGATGTCCACCACCAGCAACGGCAGTTCGAGCGAGACCGCCAGGCCGATGGTCTCCGACTTCAGCGCCACGCCCGGCCCGGACGTGGTGGTCACACCCAGCGAACCGCCGAAGGCCGCACCGAGCGCGGCGCCGATGCCGGCGATCTCGTCCTCGGCCTGGAAGGTCCGCACGCCGAAGTTCTTGTGCTTGGACAGCTCGTGCAGGATGTCCGAGGCCGGCGTGATCGGGTACGAGCCGAGGAAGAGCGGCAGCCCCGACCGCTCGGAGGCGGCCACCAGCCCGTACGCCAACGCCAGGTTGCCGGAGATGTTGCGGTACCGCCCGGGCGCCAGCTTGGCCGGCGGCACCTCGTAGGAGACCGCGAACTCCTCCGTCGTCTCCCCGAAGTTCCAACCCGCCCGGAACGCCGTGATGTTCGCCTCGGCGACCAGCGGCTTCTTGGCGAACTTCTTCCGCAGGAAGCTTTCGGTGCTCTTGGTCGGCCGGTGGTACATCCACGACAGCAACCCGAGCGCGAACATGTTCTTCGCCCGCTCGGCGTCCCTGCGGGCCAGCCCGCTGTCCTTGAGCGCCTCCAGGGTCAGCGTGGTCAGCGGCACCTTGTGCAGCCGGTAGGCACTCAGCGAGTCGTCACCCAGCGGGTCGGCGGCGTACCCGACCTTGGCCAGTGCCCGCTTGGTGAACTCGTCGGTGTTGACGATGATCCCGGCGCCGCGCGGCAGGTCCCCCAGGTTCGCCTTGAGCGCCGCCGGGTTCATCGCGACCAGCACGTCGGGAGCGTCACCAGGGGTCAGGATGTCGTGGTCGGCGAAGTGCAACTGGAAACTGGAGACGCCCGGCAGGGTGCCGGCGGGCGCCCGGATCTCGGCCGGGAAGTTCGGCAGGGTGGACAGGTCGTTGCCGAACGAGGCGGTCTCCGAGGTGAACCGGTCACCGGTGAGCTGCATTCCGTCGCCGCTGTCCCCGGCGAACCGGATGATCACCCGGTCCAGCCGGCGGATCGGCTTGCCGCGCACCGCCGCATCCGGCTCCGCACGGCCCTTCGGGCCGCCCGGACCACCGCTCGCTGTCTCTGCCTGATCGACCTCGCTGGTCACTGCCGCGGACCTCCCTCAGGGGCACCAGCCGCGGGCGTGAGCCGTGTGCCCCGTCCGCCTGGTGCACCGAATCGCATCCTATGCGGCTAGAGATTTCCTGGGTTGTATCTAAAACCCTGCGTCCTCAACCTGCGTTCGGTGTCAACAATCCGTGCCGCAAAGGCATTCCCGCGGGAGCCTGGCCCCTCAGGAGTCGAGGTACCTGAGCACCGCCAGCACCCGGCGGTGGTCCTCCGGGCTCTGCGCCAGCCCGAGCTTGAGGAAGATGTTGCTGACGTGCTTCTCCACCGCGCCGTCCGAGACCACCAGCTGCCTGGCCACCGCGGCGTTGGTGCGCCCCTCGGCCATCAGCCCCAGCACCTCGCGCTCCCGCGGGGTGAGCCCGGCCAACGCGTCGCCGCGCCGGCTGCGGATCAGCAGCTGCTGCACCACCTCCGGGTCCAGCGCGGTGCCGCCGCCGGCCACCCGGACCACCGCGTCGACGAACTCGCGCACCTCGGCCACCCGGTCCTTGAGCAGGTAGCCGATCCCCCGGGTGGAGCCGGCCAGCAGCTCCGAGGCGTAACTCTGCTCGACGTACTGCGAGAGCACCAGCACCCCCAGCTCCGGGTACCACCCGCGGAGCGCCACGCAGGCCCGGACGCCCTCGTCGGTGTGGGTCGGCGGCATCCGGACGTCCGCCACCACCACGTCGGGCAGCGCGCCGGCCGCCGCCAGCTCGCCGACCACCCGCAGCAGCGACTCGCCGTCGCCGACCCCGGCCACCACCTCCAGGCCGCGGTCGCTGAGCAGCCGGGTCAGGCCCTCCCGGAGCAGGACCGAGTCCTCGGCGATGACGACGCGCAGCATGGGTGGCCTTCCCCCGTGAGTGGTTGAACGCTCACATGGTACGGATCGCCACGGTGTCGCAGAGGCCCTGCAACGCCGCCTTGGCCGGCCCCTCCGGCAGCGGGTCGAGCAGCGCGCGGGCCTCCTCCGCGTAGCGCAGCGTCTCCCGACGGGCCCGCTCCAGCGCCGGGTGGCGGCGCAGCAGGCGCAGCGCCTCGGCGTGCCGCCGGTCGTCGGTGAGGTCCTGCCGGAGCAGCTCGCGCAGCCGGGCGTCCTCCGGGTCGCTCCCGTCCACCGGCATCGACTCCAGCAGCAGCACGGGCAGCGTCGGCACGCCCTCGCGCAGGTCGGTGCCGGGGGTCTTGCCGGACTCGTGGCCGTCGCTGGCGATGTCCAGCACGTCGTCGGCCAGCTGGAAGGCGGTGCCCATCCGCTCGCCGTACTGGGTGAGGATGTCCACCACCCACGGCTCGGCGCCGGCCATCAGCGCGCCGAACCGGCCGGAGACGGCGATCAGCGAGCCGGTCTTGCCGGCGATCACGTCCAGGTAGTGGGTGAGCGGGTCGTCGCCGGGGCGCGGGCCGGCGGTCTCCAGGATCTGGCCGGTGACCAGACGCTCGAAGGCGTCGGCCTGGATCCGGACCGCCTCCGGGCCGAGGTCGGCCAGCACCTGGGAGGCGCGCGAGAAGAGGAAGTCGCCGGTGAGGATGGCCACCGAGTTGTCCCAGCGGGCGTTGGCGCTGGGCGCGCCGCGCCGGACCGGGGCCTCGTCCATCACGTCGTCGTGGTACAGCGTGGCCAGGTGGGTCAGCTCGACCACCACGGCGGCCGGCACCACGCCGGGCGCGTACGGGTCGCCGAACTGGGCGGCCAGCATCACCAGCAGCGGACGGAAGCGCTTGCCGCCGGCCTCGATGAGGTGGCTGGCGGTGATGGTGATGAACGGCACGTCGCTCTTCACCGCCTCGCTGAGCGCCGCCTCCACCGCCGCCATCCCGGCCTGGACGTCACGGGTCAGATCGCGGTCCTGCACGCTGAGCCCGAAGGGTCCCACGACGGTCACGAAGACCACTCCTGTCGCCGGTCGATCATGCGGTCCGGTCCCTGATGCCGCCGCTGCCGTTCCCCAGCAGCGTATCCGGTCGTGAGTGGATCACTGCACGGGCGTGCGGGTACGGGGGCGAAGAACGGTCCGGGCCAGGGGCCTGACGCCCCGGACCCGGACCGTGCGACACGCGCTACCTGACGAACAGGGCGGCCTTGGAGGCGAGATCCAGGAAGTACTGCGGGAGCACTCCCAGACCCACTGTCACCAGCACACCGAGCGTGATGGCCGCGGCCGTGAAACCGCTCGGGATCACCACCGCCGGGCCGTTCGGCTGCGGGTCGGAGAAGAACATCAACACGATCACCCGGATGTAGAAGAACGCCGCCACCGCGGAACTCAGCACACCCACGATGACCAGCGGGGTCGCCCCGCCCGCCGCCGCGGCCTGGAACACCGCGAACTTCCCGGTGAATCCGCTGGTCAGTGGGATCCCGGCGAAGGCCAGCAGGAAGAGCGCGAAGACCGCCGCGACCAGCGGCGAGCGCCGGCCCAGCCCGGCCCAGCTGGACAGGTGGGTGGCCTCGCCCCGGGAGTCGCGCACCAGGGTGACCACGGCGAACGCGCCGAGCGTCACGAAGGAGTACGCCAGCAGGTAGAAGAGCACCGCGCCCAGGCCCTGCCGGTTGGTGGCGATCACGCCGGTCAGGATGAACCCGGCGTGCGCGATCGAGGAGTACGCCAGCAGCCGCTTGACGTCCTGCTGGGTGACCGCGAGCAGCGCCCCGGCCACCATGGTCAGGATCGCCACGCCCCACATGACCGGTCGCCAGTCCCAGCGCAGGCCGGGGAAGGCGACGTAGAACAGCCGCAGCAGCGCACCGAAGGCGGCCACCTTGGTGGCGGCGGCCATGAACCCGGTGACCGGGGTCGGGGCGCCCTGGTAGACGTCCGGGGTCCAGGCCTGGAACGGGACGGCGCCGACCTTGAAGAGCAGGCCCACCGCGACCATCGCCAGCCCGATCAGCAGCAGCGCGTCGTTCTGCGTGGTGTTCGCCAGCGCCGGGGTGACCGGGGCGACCCCGGAGATCACGTCCGCGATGTCCGGCAGCCGGAAGCTGCCCGCGTAGCCGTACAGCAGCGCGCTGCCGAACAGGAAGAACGCCGAGGCGAAGGCGCCCAGCAGGAAGTACTTGACGGCCGCCTCCTGGGAGAGCAGCCGGCGCCGCCGGGCCAGCGCGCAGAGCAGGTAGAGCGGCAGCGAGAGGACCTCCAGCGCCACGAACATGGTCAGCAGGTCGTTGGCGGCCGGGAAGAGCAGCATCCCGCCGACCGCGAACAGGGTCAGCGGGTACACCTCGGTGGTGCGGAAGCCGGCCCTGGTCGCCTCCCGTTCCTGCTCGCCGCCCGGGGTGGCCGCGCCCTGGGCGGTGAAGGCGTCGGCGGCCGCGCCCTCGGTCCGCGGGTCGAGCGCGCGCTCCGCGTAGGTCAGCACGGCGACCACCGAGACCAGCAGGATCACGCCCTGCAGGAAGAGCGCCGGGCCGTCCAGCGCCACCGAACCCATCGCCAGCAGACCGCTCTTGGTGCCCGCGTAGCCCTGCGTGGCCAGCACGACCACCATGGCGAAGGCGGCCAGCAGCCCGGCCAGCGCCAGCGGGATCTGCACGGCGCGGCGGGCCCGGCGCGGCACGAAGGCCTCCACCAGGACGCCCGCCACCGCGGTGCCGAAGACGATCAGCATCGGGGACAACTGGTGGTACTCGATCTGCGGCGCCGGGATGCTCACGGTGCTGCCGGGCCCGGCGGCCATCCACAGGCTGTGGACGGTGGCCGTGGGGGCTGCGCTCACTTCTGCTCACCTCCTGCGGTGATGGCCACCGGGTGGGCCGGGGCCGGGTCGGTGCGGTGGACCTGCGAGAGCGTGGCGGCCACCGCCGGGTTCACCAGGTCGGTGAGCGGCTTCGGGTAGACGCCGAGCGCCACGGTCAGCGCCACCAGCGGTGCCACCACGAGGAGTTCGCGCGCCCTGAGGTCCGGCATGGCGCGCACCGCGGGCCGCACCGGACCGGTCATGGTGCGCTGGTAGAGCACCAGCACGTACAGCGCTGCCAGCACGATGCCCAGGGTGGCGATGATGCCGAGCGCCGGGTAGCGGGTGAAGGTGCCGACCAGCACCAGGAACTCACTGACGAACGGCCCGAGTCCGGGCAGCGACAGGGTGGCCAGGCCGCCGATCAGGAAGGTCCCGGCCAGCACCGGGGCGACCTTCTGCACGCCGCCGTAGTCGGCGATCAGCCGCGAGCCGCGGCGGGAGATCAGGAACCCGGCGATCAGCATCAACAGCGCGGTGGAGATGCCGTGGTTGACCATGTAGAGGGTGGCGCCGCTCTGGCCCTGGCTGGTCATCGCGAAGATGCCCATGATGATGAAGCCGAAGTGCGAGATCGAGGCGTAGGCGACCAGTCGCTTGATGTCCTTCTGGCCGACCGCGAGCAGCGCGCCGTAGATGATCCCGACCACCGCGAGCACCAGGATCGCCGGCGCGAAGAACTTCGAGGCGGCGGGGAAGAGGCCCAGGCAGAACCGGAGCATCGCGAAGGTGCCGACCTTGTCGACCACCGCGGTGATCAGTACGGCCGTGCCGGGGGTCGACTCGCCCATCGCGTTCGGCAGCCAGGTGTGCAGCGGCCAGAGCGGGGCCTTCACCGCGAAGGCGAAGAAGAAGCCCAGGAAGAGCGCCCGTTCGGCGGTCGGGTCGAGGGTGAGCTTTCCGTCCGCGACCGCCGTGGTCAGGCTCTGCAGGTCGAAGGTGCCGACCCCCTGGTTCTGCGCCAGCACGTACAGCCCGATCACCGCGGCCAGCATGACCAGCCCGCCGAGCAGGTTGTAGAGCAGGAACTTGACGGCGGCGTACGAGCGTTGGCGCGCGGCCTCGGCGCCGCCGATCCGGTCGCCGAAGCCGCCGATCAGGAAGTACATCGGGATCAGCATGGCTTCGAAGAAGACGTAGAACAGGAAGACGTCGGTGGCCAGGAACGAGACGATGACCATCGCCTCCACGGCCAGGATCAGCGCGAAGAAGCCCTGGGTGCGGCGCCTGTTCTCGAACGAGCCGTCGGGGCTCGGTTTGGGCCCCTGCTGCCCGGAGGCGGGCGGATCCGCGTCGTGCCAGGAGGCCAGCATCACGAAGGGCACCAGCACCGCGGTGAGCAGCACCAGCACCACGCCGATGCCGTCCACCCCGAGCGAGAAGGTGATCCCGAACGAGCGGATCCAGCTGTGGGACTCGGTGAGTTGGAACCGCGCGCCGCCCGGCTTGAACTCGGCGGCCACCGCGGCGGCCAGGCCCAGGGTCAGCACGGAGACGCCGAGCGCGATCGACTTGGTGGTCCGCCGCCGGGCGTCCGTGGTGCCCGCCGGCAGGGCCGCGGTCAGGATCGCCCCGGCGGCCGGCACGGCGCAGGTGGCGGTCAGCAGTTGGCTCATACCGACCTCATCAGGAGAGTGGTGGCGACCAGCACCAGCGTGCCGCCGAACATGGAGAGGGCGTAGGAGCGGACGTAGCCGGTCTGCACCCGGCGCAGCCGGCTGGAGACCCCGCCGATGGTGGCGGCCAGTCCGTTGACGAAGCCGTCCAGGCCCTTGCTGTCGAAGTAGACCAGCGCGGCGGTGAGCCCCGAGCCCGGCCGGACCAGCACGGCGTGGTTGAACTCGTCCTGCAGCAGGTCGCGACGGGCGGCCCGGGTGAGTGCCGAGCCGACCGGCGGGGCGACCGGCACCGGGTCGCGCCCGTACACCAGGTAGGCGACCCCGACGCCGGCCAGCATGCAGACCGTGGCGATCAGCGAGACCGCGATCGACGACAGCGGCGAGTGGCCCTCGCTGTGCCCGGTGACCGGCTCCAGCCAGTGCAGGAAGGAGCTGTTGAGGGCGAACAGACCGCCGGCGAAGACCGAGCCGAAGGCCAGCAGGATCATCGGCAGCGTCATGACGCTCGGCGACTCGTGCGGGTGCGGCTCCTCGCCGGTGACCGGGTCGGGCTGCCAGCGCTTCTCGCCGAAGAAGGTCAGGATCATCACCCGGGTCATGTAGAACGCGGTGATCGCGGCGCCCAGCAGGGTGACCGTGCCGAGGATCCAGCCCTCGGTGCCGCCCGTCGCGAAGGCCGCCTCGATGATCTTGTCCTTGGAGAAGAAGCCGGACAACCCGGGGAACCCGATGATCGCCAGGTAGCCGAGGCCGAAGGTGACGAAGGTGATCGGCATCGACTTCCGCAGGCCGCCGTAGTGCCGCATGTTCACCTCGTCGTTCATGCCGTGCATGACCGACCCGGCGCCGAGGAACAGCCCGGCCTTGAAGAAGCCGTGGGTGACCAGGTGCATGATCGCGAAGACGTAGCCGACCGGGCCGAGACCGGCCGCCAGCACCATGTAGCCGATCTGCGACATGGTCGAGCCGGCCAGCGCCTTCTTGATGTCGTCCTTGGCGCAACCGACGATCGCACCGAAGAGCAGCGTCACCGCACCGACGCAGACCACCGCGGTCCGGGCGTCCGGCGCGAGGTCGAAGATCACGTTAGAGCGGGTGATCAGGTAGACGCCGGCGGTCACCATGGTCGCCGCGTGGATCAGCGCGGAGACCGGGGTCGGGCCCTCCATCGCGTCCCCGAGCCAGGACTGCAGCGGCACCTGGGCCGACTTGCCGCAGGCCGCCAGCAGCAGCATCAGCGCGATCGCGGTCAGCCGGCCCTGGCTGGCCTGGCCCGCCGTGGCGAAGACCGGGCCGAACGCGAAGCTGCCGAACTGGGCGAACATCAGCATGATCGCGATCGACAGTCCCATGTCGCCGACCCGGTTGACGATGAAGGCCTTCTTGGCCGCGGTGGCCGCGCTGGGCTTGTGCTGCCAGAACCCGATCAGCAGGTACGAGGCGAGCCCGACACCCTCCCAACCGACGTACAACAGCAGGTAGTTGTCGGCCAGCACGAGCAGCAGCATGGCGGCCAGGAAGAGGTTGAGGTAGCCGAAGAACCGGCGCCTGCGCTCGTCGTGCGCCATGTAACCCACCGAGTAGAGGTGGATCAGGGTGCCGACACCGGTGATCAGCAGCACGAAGGTCATCGACAGCTGGTCGAGCTGGAAGGCCACGTCGGCCCGGAACCCGGCGACCGGCACCCAGCTGAACAGGTGGACGTGGACCGGGCGTTGGCCGGTGCTTCGGCCCAGCATGCTCGCGAAGAGGGCCAGCCCGAAGCCGAACGAGAGCGCGGCGGCCAGCGTGCCCAGCCAGGGTCCGACCCGGTCCAGCGCACGGCCGCCGAGCAGCAGCAGGGCGGCACCGAGCAGCGGCGCCGCGACCAGCAGCGGAATGAGAGAGTTCACCGTGGGCCCTCCGCCTACAGCTTCATCAGGTTGCTGTCGTCGACCGAGGACGAGTGCCTGGTCCGGAAGATGCTCACGATGATGGCCAGCCCGACCACGACCTCGGCCGCCGCGACCACCATGGTGAAGAAGGCGAAGACCTGGCCGTCCAGGTTGCCGTGCAGCCGGGAGAAGGTGACCAGGGCGAGGTTCGAGGCGTTGAGCATCAGCTCGACGCACATGAAGAGCACGATGGCGTTCCGTCGGATCAGCACCCCGCTGGCCCCGATCGTGAACAACAGGGCCGCCAGGTACAGGTAGTTGACCGGATTCACTCCGACTCCTCCTCGGCTCCCGGCACCAGCTCGCGGCGGGACTCCGGCGCCCGTTCGACGCCCGGCCGCGGCCGGGCGGACGGCGGGCGGCCCAACCAGTCGGCCGTGCTGCTCTCCAGCTCCGCCATCCGGCCGAGCATGTCCTGGCTGACGTCACGGATCTGACCGCGCTCGCGCAGCGTGCCCATCACCGAGTCCTCGGCGATGGTGCCGTCCGGCAGCAGCCCGGCGATGTCCACCGCGTTGTGCCGGGCGTAGACGCCGGGCGCGGGCAGCGGCGGCACCTGCTTGTTCTCCCGCACCCGCTGGGCGGCCAACTCCCGCTGGCTGCTTGGGGCCTTGACGTGCTCGCGGTGGGTGAGCACCATCGCGCCGACCGCCGCGGTGATCAGCAGCGCGCCGGTGACCTCGAAGGCCCAGACGTACTTGGTGAAGATCAGCCGGGCCAGGCCCTGCACGTTGCCCTCGGCGTTCGCGTCGGCCAGACCGGTGAAGGCGTGCAGCCTGGCGTTGGCCAGGCCGGCGATCAGCAGCACGCCGAAGCCGAGCCCGCAGAGCACCGCGGCGACCCGCTGGCCCTTCAGTTGCTCCTTCAGCGAGTCGGCGCTGCTGACGCCGACCAGCATCACCACGAAGAGGAAGAGCATCATGATCGCGCCGGTGTAGACCACGATCTGCACCACGCCCAGGAAGACCGCGCCCTCGGCCAGGTAGCAGACCGCCAACGCCAGCATGGTGGCGGCCAGGCAGAGCGCGCTGTGCACGGCCTTGCGCATGGTCAGCATGCCCAGCGCGCCGCCGACCGCGATCACCGCCAACACCCAGAACTGGACCGCCTCGCCGGTGGAGGTCATGAGGTCACCTCGCGTTCGTGCTTCGGCTGGGTCACCGTGCCGGGCGCCGCGTGGGTGACCTCACCCCGGTAGTAGGCGCCCTCGTCGGTCCCCGGGTACATCACGTGCGGCGGCTCGACCATGCCCTCGGTGAGGCCGACCAGCAGCTGCTCCTTGGTGTAGATCAGGTTCTCCCGGGAGGAGTCGGCCAGCTCGTAGTCGTTGGTCATGGTGAGCGCCCGGGTCGGGCAGGCCTCGATGCAGAGCCCGCAGAGGATGCACCGGGCGTAGTTGATCTGGTAGACCACGCCGTAGCGCTCGCCCGGGGAGTAACGCTCCTCCTCGGTGTTGTCGGCGCCCTCGACGTAGATCGCGTCGGCCGGGCAGGCCCACGCGCACAGCTCGCAGCCGACGCACTTCTCCAGGCCGTCCGGATGCCGGTTGAGCTGGTGGCGGCCGTGGAAGCGGGGCGCGGTGGGCTTCTTCTGCTCCGGGTACTGCTCGGTCAGCCGCTTCTTGAACATGGCCTTGAAGGTCACGCCGAAGCCTGCGGCCGGTCCCAGGATTGACGGCTTCTCGTCCGGTTCTGGCATCTCGGTTCAGCTCCCCTCGGAATGGTCGGCGCCGTTCAGCGCGTCCTGGAGTTGGCGCGCCCGGCTGCGGCGGCGCGGCACCGGCGGCAACTGCTGCCCGGGCAGCGGCGGGACGGGGTAGCCACCCGCCATCGGGTCGAACTCGGCCGCGGGGCCCGCTTCCTCCTGCCTGCCGGGCTCGGCCCGGAAGGCGTCCCAGATCAGCGAGAGCAGCAGCACCGCGCCGACCGGCGCGCCCACGTAGAGCACCACCTGGCCGAAGCCGTGACCCTCGTTGCGCAGCGCCCGGACGCTGGCCACCATCACCAGCCAGACCAGCGAGACCGGGATCAGCACCTTCCACCCGAGCTTCATGAACTGGTCGTAGCGCAGCCGGGGCAGCGTGCCGCGCAGCCAGATGAAGAAGAACAGCAGCAGCTGGATCTTGATCACGATCCAGAGCAGTGGCCACCAGCCGTGGTTGGCGCCGGCCCAGAACAGCGAGATCGGGTACGGCGCCCGCCAGCCGCCCAGGAAGAGCGTGCTGGCGACCGCCGAGACGGTGACCATGTTGATGTACTCGGCCAGCATGAACATCGCGAACTTCAGCGAGCTGTACTCGGTGTTGAAGCCGCCCACCAGCTCGCCCTCGGCCTCCGGCAGGTCGAACGGCGCACGGTTGGTCTCGCCGACCATCGAGACGATGTAGACCATGAACGAGACCGGCAGCAACACCGCGAACCAGGTGGGCTGTTGGGCCGCGACGATCTCCGAGGTGGACATCGAGCCGGAGTAGATGAAGACCGCGGCGAAGGAGAGACCCATCGCGATCTCGTAGGAGATCATCTGCGCCGAGGAGCGCAGCCCGCCGAGCAGCGGGTAGGTCGAGCCGGAGGACCAGCCGGCCAGCACGATCCCGTAGATCCCGATCGAGGCGGTGGCCAGGATGTAGAGCAGCGCCACCGGCAGGTCGGTGAGCTGCATCGGGGTACGGGTGCCGAAGATCGAGATCTCGTTGTCGGCCGGACCGAACGGGATCACCGCGATCGCCATGAAGGCCGGGATCGCGCAGATCACCGGCGCCAGGACGTAGACCACCTTGTCGGCGCCGCGGACCACCAGGTCCTCCTTGAGCGCCAGCTTCACGCCGTCGGCCAGCGACTGCAGCATGCCCCACGGCCCGTGCCGGTTGGGGCCGATCCGCAGCTGCATCCAGGCGACGACCTTGCGCTCCCAGACGATCGCGATCAGCACGGTGAGCACCAGGAAGGCGAAGCAGAACACCGCCTTGAGCAGGATCAGCCACCACGGGTCCCGGCCGAAGAATCCGAGCGTCTCGTAGGCGGCGAGGTTCGCGTAGCCCATCACTCCTCCTCCCCTGCCGGGGCGATGGTCACCAGGTGGCCGACCGTGGTGCCGAGGGTGCGGTGGGCACCGCCCTCGGTGCTGTTCAGCGGGATCCAGACCGTGCGGTCCGGCAGCTCGGGGGTGATCTCCAGCGGCAGGCGCAGCGAGCCGGCCGGCCCGGTGACCCGCAGCAGCCCGGTGGCGCCGATCTCCGCCGCGGTGGTCGGCGAGAGCCGGGCGACGGCCGGGTGCCGGGTGCCCGCCAGGTGCGGGTCGCCCTCCTGCAGCACGCCGCGGTCCAGCAGCAGCCGCCAGCCGGCCAGCACCGCCTGGCCGGTGGCCGGCCGGGGCAGCGGGGCCGGGTGGCCGGCCGGTGCGGCCGGGCGGTCGCCGGTCCACGGCGGCAGGGCGTCCAGCTCCAGCCGCGCGGTCCGGACGTCGGGCAGGCCGAGCCGGTGGCCCAGCGCGTCCGCCAGCATGCTCAACACCCGGACGTCCGGGGCGAGATGGCCACCCATCCGCTGGTCGGGCTTGAGCGCGGCCTCGAACATCCGGACCCGGCCCTCCCAGTCCAGGAAGGTGCCGGCCTTCTCGGGCACCGCGGCGACCGGCAGCACCACGTCGGCGTGCGCGGTGACGGCGGAGGGGCGCAGCTCCAGCGAGATCACGAAGCCCACCCGGGTCAGCGCCTCCTCGGCCAGCGCCGGGTCCGGCAGGTCGTCCAGGTCGACGCCGCCGACCAGCAGCGCGTCCAGGTCACCGTGCGCGGCGGCGGCCAGGATCTGGCCGGTGTCCCGACCGAGCCTGGCCGGCAGCTCGGCGACGCCCCAGGCGGCGGCGACCTCGGCCCGGGCGGCCGGCACGGTGACCGGACGGCCTCCGGGCAGCAGTCCGGGCAGCGCGCCGGCCTCCAGCGCGCCACGCTCGCCGGCCCGTCGCGGCACCCAGGCCAGCGCGGCTCCGGTGGCGTGCGCGAGCCGCAGCGCCGCGGTGAGCGCGCCGGAGACGGTGGCCAGCCGCTCGCCGACCAGGATCACCGCGCCCGGTCGGCGGAGCAGCTCGGCGGCCCGGCCGGCGTCGTCGCTGAGCGGCTCCTCGGCGGCCAGCGCGCCCAGCCACTCGGCCTCGGTGCCGGGCGCGGCGGGCAGCAGCGTGCCGCCGAGCTTGGCCAGCCCGCGCGAGCGGTGGCTGGCCACCGAGAAAACCGGCAGGCCGGCCCGGTTGGCCTTGCGCAGCCGCAGGAAGACGATCGGCGACTCCTCCTCCGGCTCGAAGCCGGCCAGCAGCACCACCGGCGCGCTCTCCAGCGCCCGGTAGGTCACTCCGTACCCGGTGAGGTCGACCCCGCGGCCGGCCACCGCGGCGGCCAGGAAGTCGGCCTCCTCGGCGCTGTGCGGCCGGGCCCGGAAGTCCACGTCATTGGTGCCGAGCACCACCCGGGCGAACTTGGCGTAGCCGTAGGCGTCCTCGACGGTGACCCGGCCACCGGTGAGCACGGCGGTGCGCGAGCCGGTCAGCCCCTCCGCGGCGGCGGCCAGCGCCTGGGGCCAGGAGGCCTCGACCAGCTCACCGCTGGCCCGGTCGCGGACCAGCGGGGTGGCGAGCCGGTCGCGCTGCTGCGCGTAGCGGAAGGCGAACCGGCCCTTGTCGCAGTTCCACTCCTCGTTCACCTCGGGCTCCTCGCCGGCCAGCCGGCGCAGCACCTTGCCGCGCCGGTGGTCGGTGCGCTGCGCGCAGCCGGAGGCACAGTGCTCGCAGACGCCGGGCGAGGAGACCAGGTCGAACGGGCGGGAGCGGAACCGGTAGGCGGCCGAGGTGAGCGCGCCGACCGGGCAGATCTGGATGGTGTTGCCGGAGAAGTACGACCGGAAGTCGTCCCCCTCGCCGATCCCGACCTGCTCCAGCGCGCCGCGTTCCAGCAGCTCGATGAAGGGGTCGCCGGCGACCTGCTGGGAGAACCGGGTGCAGCGGGCGCAGAGCACGCAGCGCTCGCGGTCCAGCAGCACCTGGCTGCTGATCGGGACCGGCTTCTGGTACGTCCGCTTGAGGCCCTCGAAGCGCGAGTCCGCCTGGCCGTTGGACATCGCCTGGTTCTGCAGCGGGCACTCGCCGCCCTTGTCGCAGATCGGGCAGTCCAGCGGGTGGTTGATCAGCAGCAGCTCCATCACGCCGCGCTGGGCCTTCTCCGCCACCGGCGAGGTCACCTGGGTGCGGACCACCATGCCCTCGGCGACCGGGATGGTGCAGGAGGCGACCGGCTTGCGCTGGCCCTCGATCTCCACGATGCACTGCCGGCAGGCGCCGGCCGGTTCGAGCAGCGGGTGGTCGCAGAACCGGGGGATCTGGACGCCGATCCGCTCGGCCGCGCGGATCACCAGGGTTCCCTTGGGGACCTGGAGTTCGACGCCGTCGATGGTGAGCGTGACGAGGTCGGTGGCGACCTTCGCGGTCGGCTCGGTCATCGTCATGCGTGCACCTCCCTCTCGGTGGCGGGCTGGGGGGTGGGGCCGCGGTCGGTGTCCGCCCAGACGGTGGCGGCGGCCGGGTCGAACGGGCAACGCCGCTCGGTCAGATGCCGCTCGTACTCGGCGCGGAAGTACTGCAGCGAGGAGGCGATCGGGCTGGCCGCGCCGTCGCCGAGCGCGCAGAACGACTTGCCGTTGATGTTGTCGGCGATGTCGAGCAGCTGCTCCAGATCACCGTCGACGCCCTCACCGGCCTCGATCCGCCGCAGCAACTGCACCAGCCAGTACGTTCCCTCCCGGCACGGGGTGCACTTGCCGCAGGACTCGTGGGCGTAGAACTCGGTCCACCGGGTGACCGCGCGGACCACGCAGGTGGTCTCGTCGAAGATCTGCAGCGCCTTGGTGCCGAGCATCGAGCCGGCCGCGCCGACGCCCTCGTAGTCAAGTGGCACGTCGAGGTGCTCGTCGGTCAGCATCGGCGTCGAACTGCCGCCGGGGGTCCAGAACTTGAGCTGATGGCCGGAGCGGACCCCGCCGCTGACGTCGAGCAGCTGACGTAGCGTCACCCCGAGTGGTGCCTCGTACTGGCCGGGGTTGGTGACGTGCCCGGAGAGCGAGTAGAGCGTGAAGCCCGGGGACTTCTCGGTGCCGAGCGAGGTGAACCACTCCTTGCCGCGGGCCAGGATGGCCGGCACCGAGGCGATCGACTCGACGTTGTTCACCACGGTCGGGCAGGCGTACAGGCCCGCGATGGCCGGGAAGGGCGGGCGCAGCCTGGGCTGGCCGCGGCGGCCCTCCAGGGAGTCGAGCAGCGCGGTCTCCTCGCCGCAGATGTACGCCCCGGCGCCGGCGTGCACGGTGACGTCCAGGTTCAGGCCGGAGCCGAGGATGTCCCTGCCGAGGTAGCCCGCCGCGTACGCCTCGGCGACCGCCGCGTGCAGCCGACGCAGCACCGGGACCACCTCGCCACGCAGGTAGACGAAGGCGTGGTCGCAGCGGATCGCGTAGGAGGCGATCACCATGCCCTCGATCAGCGCGTGCGGGTTGGCGAAGAGCAGCGGGATGTCCTTGCAGGTGCCCGGCTCGCTCTCGTCCGCGTTGACCACCAGGTAGTGCGGCTTGCCGTCGCCCTGCGGGATGAACTGCCACTTCATCCCGGTCGGGAACCCGGCGCCGCCGCGCCCGCGCAGCCCGGACTCCTTGACCAGGGCGATCAGCGCGTCCGGCTCCATCGCCAGGGCGTTGCGCAGCCCCTGGTAGCCGTCGTGGCGCAGGTAGCTCTCCAGGGTCCACGGCCGGTGGTCGTCCCAGTGGGCGGAGAGCACCGGGGTGAGCAGCTTCTCGGCGGGTTCGGTGGCGTTCATCGCTGCTCCGTCCCCTCGTTGCGCGGCGAGACCACCCGGGCGCCGGCGGTGCCGGGCAGGCTCTCGCCCTTGGCGAGGCGCAGGCCGGCCAGCGAGGGCGCGCCGCCCGCGCCGGAGGCGTCCACCACGCCGGGGCGCTCGTCCGGGAAACCGGCCAGGATCCGGGCGGTCTGCCTGAAGGTGCAGAGCGCGGCGCCACGGGTGGGCTGCACCTCGGCACCCGCCCGCAGGTCGTCCACCAGCTGCGTGGCGCTCTGCGGGGTCTGGTTGTCGAAGAACTCCCAGTTGACCATCACCACCGGGGCGTAGTCGCAGGCCGCGTTGCACTCGATGTGCTCGATCGAGATCCGGCCGTCCTCGGTGGTCTCGTTGTTGCGGATGCCCAGGTGCTGCTGGAGTTCGGCGAAGATCTGGTCGCCGCCGAGCACCGCGCAGAGCGTGTTGGTGCACACCCCGACGTGGTACTCACCGGCCGGGTGGCGCCGGTACATGGTGTAGAAGGTCGCGACCGCGGTCACCTCGGCCGTGGTGAGGCCGACCTGTTCGGCGCAGAACCGGATCCCGGTGGCGCTGACGTACCCCTCCTCGGCCTGCACCAGGTGCAGCAGCGGCAGCAGCGCGGAGCGGGCCTGCGGGTAGCGGGCGATCAGCTCCGCGGCGTCCGCCGCCAGCCGCTCGTGCACCTCCGGCGGATACGGTTCGGCCGGCATCGCCGGCAGGCCGAGTTCGACATTGCTCACCGGTCCACGCCTCCCATCACCGGGTCGATCCCGGCCACCGCCACGATCACGTCGGCCACCTGGCCGCCCTCGCACATCGCCGCCATCGTCTGCAGGTTGGTGAACGACGGGTCGCGGAAGTGCACCCGGTAGGGGCGGGTCCCGCCGTCGCTCACCACGTGCACGCCGAGCTCGCCCTTGGGCGACTCGACCGCCGCGTACGCCTGCCCGACCGGCACCCGGAACCCCTCGGTGACCAGCTTGAAGTGGTGGATCAGGGCCTCCATCGAGGTGCCCATGATCTTCCGGATGTGGTCCAGCGAGTTGCCCATGCCGTCCGGCCCGATGGCGAGTTGGGCCGGCCAGGCGATCTTCTTGTCGGCCACCATGACCGGTCCGGGCCGCAGCCGGTCCAGACACTGCTCGACGATCCGCAGGGACTGCCGGATCTCCTCCAGCCGGATCAGGAACCGCCCGTAGGAGTCCGCGGTGTCGGCCACCGCCACCTCGAAGTCGTAGTCCTCGTAGCCGCAGTAGGGATCGGACCTGCGCAGGTCGTGCGGCAGGCCGGTGGCCCGCAGGATCGGGCCGGTGGCACCCAGCGCCAGGCAGCCGGCCAGGTCGAGGTGGCCGACGTCGACCAGCCGGGCCTTGAACACCGGGTTGCCGGTGGCGAGTTTGTCGTACTCGTGCATCCGCGAGCGGAGCAGCTTGACCGCCTCGCGGACCTGGTCCACCGCGCCGGGCGGCAGGTCCTGGGCCAGCCCGCCGGGCCGCACGTACGCGTGGTTCATCCGCAGGCCGGTGACCAACTCGAAGACGTCCAGGATGACTTCGCGATCCCGGAAGCCGTAGATCATCAGCGTGGTGGAGCCGATCTCCATGCCGCCGGTGGCCAGGCAGACCAGGTGCGAGGCGATCCGGTTGAGCTCCATCATCAGCACCCGGATCACGCTGGCGCGCTCCGGGATCTGCTCGGTGATGCCGAGCAGCTTCTCGACCGCCAGGCAGTAGGCGGTCTCGTTGAACAGCGGGGTCAGGTAGTCCATCCGGGTCACGAAGGTGGTGCCCTGGACCCAGTTGCGGAACTCCAGGTTCTTCTCGATGCCGGTGTGCAGGTAGCCGATGCCGCAGCGGGCCTCCTTCACCGTCTCGCCGTCGATCTCCAGGATCAGCCGCAACACCCCGTGGGTGGAGGGGTGCTGGGGACCCATGTTGACGATGATGCGCTCGTCGTCGGCCCGGGCGACGGCCTCCACGACCTCGCCCCAGTCGCCGCCGGTCACGGTGAAAACCCGGCCCTCGGTGGTCTCGCGCGAGGCCGCTGCCTCCGCTTCGTGGTGGGTGCTGCTCATCAGGAGTACGACCTCCGCTGGTCGGGCGCCGGGATCTGGGCGCCCTTGTACTCGACGGGGATGCCGCCGAGCGGGTAGTCCTTGCGCTGCGGGTGGCCCAGCCAGTCGTCCGGCATCATGATCCGGGTGAGCGCCGGGTGGCCGTCGAAGACGATGCCGAAGAAGTCGTAGGTCTCCCGCTCGTGCCAGTCGTTGGTCGGGTAGACGCCGACCACCGACGGGATGTGCGGATCGGCGTCCGGCGCGGTGACCTCCAGCCGGAGCAGCCGCCCGTGGGTGATCGAGCGCAGCTGGTAGACGGCGTGCAGCTCGCGGCCCTTGTCGGCCGGGTAGTGCACGCCGCTCACCCCGAGGCAGAGCTCGAAGCGGAGCGCCGGGTCGTCGCGCAGCGTGCGTACGGTCCGCAGCAGGTACTCGCGGTCGATGTGGAAGGTCAGCTCGTCGCGGTCGACCACGGTCTTCTCGATCACGTCGAACGGGTCGAGGCCCTGCTCCTCCAGGGCGCCCTCCAGCTCGTCGGCGACCTCGTCGAACCAACCGCCGTACGGGCGCTCGCTCGGCCCGGGCAGCACCACGGGGGCGGACAGGCCGCCGAAGCCGGAGGTGTCGCCGGTGCCCTGGGCACCGAACATGCCCTGCCGGCGGCCGACCACCTCGACCGGGATCTCCCGGCGGGTGGTCGGCACGGCCGTGGTCCCGGGGTCCGGAGTACGGGGTTCGTCGCTCATCGCAGCAGCCCCATCTCGCTGGTCGGGACGGCCCGCAGGGCCTGCTGCTCGGCCTCCTCCTGGGCCCGGCGCCTGTTCACCCCGAGCGGCTCGTGCTGGATCTTGTCGTGCAGCTTGAGGATGGCGTCCATCAGCATCTCCGGGCGCGGTGGGCACCCCGGCAGGTAGATGTCCACGGGCACGATGTGGTCGACGCCCTGGACGATCGCGTAGTTGTTGAACATCCCGCCCGAGGACGCGCAGACGCCCATCGAGATGACCCACTTCGGGTTGGCCATCTGGTCGTAGACCTGGCGGAGCACCGGCGCCATCTTCTGGCTCACCCGGCCGGCCACGATCATCAGGTCGGCCTGCCGGGGCGAGCCCCGGAAGACCTCCATGCCGAACCGGGCCAGGTCGTAGCGGCCGGCGCCGGTCGTCATCATCTCGATGGCGCAGCAGGCCAGCCCGAAGGTGGCCGGGAAGAGCGAGGCCTTTCTCACCCACCCCGCCGCGGTCTCCACGGTGGTGAGCAGAAAGCCGCTCGGCAGCTTCTCCTCGATTCCCATCTACCCATCCCTCTCAGTGGCCTCAAATCCCGCTGGCTGCACGGCCGGTACGACCGGCCGGTGACGCTCGCCGGTGCCCGTGCTCACGAGTCCCGGCTCGCTACTCCCACTGCTCGCTAGTCCCACTCCAGGCCGCCGCGCCGCCAGACGTAGGCGTAGGCGACGAAGACGGTGGCGATGAAGAGGAGCATCTCGACCAGCCCGAAGATCCCCAGGGCGTCGAAGCTGACCGCCCACGGGTAGAGGAAGACGATCTCGATGTCGAAGACGATGAAGAGCATCGCCGTCAGGTAGTACTTGATGGGGAACCGACCGCCGCCCACCGGCTGCGGGGTCGGCTCGATGCCACACTCGTACGCCTCCAACTTGGCCCGGTTGTAGCGCTTCGGGCCGGTCAGGGCGGCCATCGTGACGGAGCCGACCGCGAAGGCCGCCGCGATGGCACCGAGTACGAGGATCGGCACGTAGGCATTCATTGCCGCCGCTCCCTCCGTCCAGTCCAGTCGTCCTTGACTGCAGATCGGAACTGCCGGGTCACTGTGCGGTGAACCGGCGATCCGGTTCCCGAGATCCACCTCATGTGAGGCAGTTCACAAAGCCCGGATCGAGCGCATCCTATGCCTGTCTGCTTGTGATCTGCGACACGCAGTCGGAGCGGATCTTTGTGATCTACACCACCTCGCGAACCGGTCGCAATGGCGGCTTGTCGCGAGATATGAACACAACGAACGCAAATGGTCGCAAAGCGTCACTTTTTTTGGCGAACCGGCTGGTCAGAACCGTGCTCCCATATCAACTATGCGCCGCTCTTAGCAAATTTCTGGGCTTCATGTTGACGTGCTAATGAGCCTCACCCGCACGAGTGGACAACCCACGCCACGCGCTTGACCGTGCGTTCACAAATGCACAAGGCGCGGGCCGGGGCGGGGCCTTGGGTCAGGCCGCGACGGGCCCCCCGACCGGCTCCGCCGACGCCCCGGGCAGGGCCCGGCGCCCCCACTCGGTGCCCGCCAGCACCAGTGCGCCGCCCAGCAACCCGAGCGCGTCCAGCCGGTCGCCGCCCAGCACGATGCCGCACACCGCCGCCCAGAACGGCTCGGTGCCCAGCAGCAGGCTCACCCGGGACGGCGAGGTCGCCCGCACCGCCCACATCTGCGTGAAGAAGGCCAGCAGGGTGCAGAACAGCGCCAGGTAGCCCAGGTCCGCCCACTGGGCCGGCCGCCAGGAGGCCGCCAGCGGCCAGGGGGCCGGCCCGGCGAACGGCGTCACCGCCGCGAACACCACGGTGGCGGCGGCGAGTTGGACCCAGGTGAGGGCGAGCGGGTCGGTCGTCCGGAGCGCCCGCACCCGGGACATCGCCAGCACGTGCACGGTCCGGACCAGCGCCGCGCCGAGCACCAGCAGGTCACCGGGCGAGGGCGCGCGCAGGCCGCCGCCCTCGGTGAGCAGCCCAACGCCGAGCATCGAGAGGCCGGCCGCGGCCAGGAAAGCGCGCAGCGGCAGGCTCCGGGTCAGCGCGCTCTCCCCGAGCGGGGTGAGCACCATGGTCAGGCTGATGATCAGCCCGGCGTTGGTCGCCGAGGTGCGGACCACCCCGTAGCTCTCCAGCAGGAAGACCGTGCCGAGGATCCCGCCCAGCAGCGCGCCGCCCAGCCACTCGGCCCGCCGCAGCCCGGCCAGCCCGCGCCGGGCCGCCACCCCGAGCAGCGGCAGAACGGCGGCGAAGCGCAGCACCAGCATCGGCACCACGGTCTCCGGCGTGACCAGCCGCTTCACCGCGAGGTAGCTGGATCCCCAGACCACGGCGACCAGCAGTACCGGCAGGTCCTGGACGATCCCGCGGGCCGCGGCTTGTGAAGACGTTCGCATGGGCCATCGTTCCGCGCCACCGTCGAACGGATCAACGCCGTTTCACCCCGTGGACACTGGGCACGATGGAGTGAACATGTCACGCACCGTCAATTCCCGCCCCCCTGCCCCGGAGGTCACCCCGTGCCCCGCAGAAGAAGACTCGCCACCGCCGCGGCCGCCGCCACCCTGGTGCTCGCCGCCACCAGCGCCGCCTCGGCCGCCACCGTCACGCCGAACGCCCAGCCCGCCCCGGCCCCGCCGACCACCACCAGCTGCGGGTACAAGGCCGCGGTACCGGCCGACGACTTCAAGGGCATCCCGGTCTTCGACGCCAAGAAGGCAGCCAGGCCGTACCACGCCACGCTGCGCACCAGCCAGGGCGCGATCACCTTCCAGGCGCTGACCGCCCAGGCGCCGTGCACCACCTACTCGTTCCGCTTCCTCGCCGAGCGCGGCTACTTCAACGGCACCCACTGCCACCGGCTCACCACCAAGGGCATCTACGTACTGCAGTGCGGCGACCCGACCGGCACCGGCAGCGGCGGCCCCGGCTACTCCTTCAACGACGAGAACCTCACCGGCGCCACCTACCCCGCCGGCACCGTCGCGATGGCCAACGCCGGCCCGAACACCAACGGCAGCCAGTTCTTCTTCGTCTGGAAGGACACCCAACTCCCCCCGGCCTACACACCGTTCGGCCGCGTGACGGCGGGCCTGGGGGTCCTCCAGAAGATCGCCGCCGGCGGCGAGGACGACCAGAACGGCCCCGGCGACGGCTACCCGACCCTCCCGGTGAACATCAACCACGTCCGCATCGGCGGCCGTTGACCCGAGCCTGACGCCCGGCACCCAGCCGGGCGTCAGGCGTTCGGAGCGATCTTGGCCAGTCCGTTGATGATGCGGTCCATGGCGTCGCCGCCCTGCGGGTCGGTGAGGTTGGCGAGCATCTTCAGGACGAAGCGCATCAGCAGCGGGTGGGTGAGGCCGCGCTGGGTGGCGAGCTGCATGATCCTGGGGTTGCCGATCAGCTTCACGAAGCCCCGGCCGAGCGTGTAGTAGCCGCCGTAGACGTCCTTGAGCACCGCGGGGTAGGCCTGCAGGGCCCGCTCCCGGCCGCCGGCGGTGACCCGGGCGTGGGCCTGGATGATGGTGCGGGCGGCGATCTGGCCGGACTCCATGGCGTAGGCGATGCCCTCGCCGTTGAACGGGTTGACCATGCCGCCGGCGTCGCCGACCAGCAACAGGCCGCGGGTGTAGTGCGGTTGGCGGTTGAAGGCCATCGGCAGCGCGGCGCCGCGGATCGGGTCGGTCATGTTCTCCGGCGTGTAGCCCCACTCCGCCGGCATGCTCGCGCACCACGACTTGAGCACCTCGCGCCAGTCCAGCTCGCCGAAGGCGGGCGAGGAGTCGAGGATGCCCAGGCCGACGTTGGAGGTGCCGTCGCCCATCCCGAAGATCCAGCCGTAGCCGGGCAGCAGCTTCTTCTCGCCACCGCGGGTGTCCCAGAGCTCCAGCCAGGACTCCAGGTAGTCGTCCTCGTGCCGGGGCGAGGTGAAGTAGGTGCGGTAGGCGACGCCCATCGGGCGGTCCTCGCGGCGGTGCAGGCCCATCGCGATCGAGAGCCGGGTCGAGTTGCCGTCCGCGGCGACCACCAGCGGGGCTCGGAAGGTCACTTCGCGCTTGTCCGCGCCGAGCCGCGCGGTGACGCCGGTGATCCGGCCGGTCCGGTCGTCCAGCACCGGACCGCTGACGTTGCACCGCTCGTACAGCCGGGCGCCGGCCTTCTCGGCCTGCCGGGCCAGCAGTTCGTCGAAGTCGGCGCGCTTGCGGACCAGGCCGTAGTCGGGGAACGAGGACAGCTCGGGCCAGTCCAGCTCCAGCCGGACGCCGCCGCCGATGATCCGCAGGCCCTTGTTGTGCAGCCAGCCGTTCTTGGTCGAGACGTCGATGCCCATGTCCACCAGCTGCTTGGTGGCGCGCGGGGTCAGCCCGTCACCGCAGACCTTCTCCCGGGGGAACTCGGTCTTCTCCAGCAGCAGCACGTCCAGGCCCGCCTGGGCGAGGTAGTACGCGGTGGCCGAGCCCGCCGGACCGGCCCCGACCACGATGACGTCAGCGCTGCTCTCGACGGCGGTCTCGGTCACGGGGGCAGTCACGAGGGCACACTCCTGAGCACTGCGGGGGGTACGGAACCCGAGCAGTCTACGGGGTGCCCACGACGGCGGTTCGCGACGTGTCAGACCCGGGTCGCGCGGTGCAGCGCGACGATGCCGCCGGTGAGGTTGCGCCAGGCCACCTTGGACCAACCGGCCTGCTGCAGCCGCGCGGCCAGCCCGGCCTGGTCCGGCCAGGCCCGGATCGACTCGGCCAGGTACACGTACGCCTCGGGGTTGCTGCTGACCCGGGTGGCCACCGGCGGCAGCGCGCGCATCAGGTACTCGGTGTAGACGGTCCGCAGCGGGGTCCAGGTCGGCGTGGAGAACTCGCAGATCACCACCCGGCCGCCGGGCTTGGTGACCCGGTACAGCTCGCTCAGCGCCGCGTCGGTGTCGTGCACGTTGCGCAGCGCGAAGGAGATGGTGACGGCGTCGAACGAGGCGTCGGCGAACGGCAGCCGGGTCGCGTCGCCGGCGGTCAGCGGCAGTTCGGGGTGCCGCTTCTTGCCCTCGGTCAGCATGCCGATCGAGAAGTCGCACGGGACGACCCGCGCGCCCGCCGCCGCGAACGGGAGCGAGGAGGTGCCCGTGCCCGCGCCGAGGTCGAGCACCAGGTCGCCCTCCCCCGCGCCGACCGCGTCGGCCACCGCGCGTCGCCAGGCCCGGGCCTGGCCGAGCGAGAGCACGTCGTTGGTCAGGTCGTACTTGGCCGCGACGTCGTCGAACATGGCGGCGACTTCGTGGGGCTGCTTGTCCAGAGAGGCTCGGGTCACGGACCCCATTCTTCACCCTGTGCCGCGCACCCCGGCGCGCGGGCTCGGCGAGCGCCCCGGAGCACCCCACCCGCAGCCCGAGCACCCGGCTCAGCGCAGTGCCCGCCGGCCGCCCTTCCTGCGGCGCCGGGAACGCTTGCCGTGGGTGATCGCCGGCATGCCCTCGGCCAGCGCCTCGGCGGCCAGCGCCACCGTGGTCCGTACCCGGGGCCGCTTGAACCGGCTGCCGGCCGGCGCGTACTGCTGCCGGTGGCGCAGGATCCGCCCGACGCAGAGCAGGCAGAGCAGCAGCGCGACGGGCACGCTGATCTGCGCCAGGCGCACGCCGACGGCCTGTGGGTAGTGCTGGTCACAGACCCGGACCGCCCCCGGGTCGTCGGCGGCGCGCTCCAGGCAGATCGGGTCGCCGACCTTGGCTCCGTCCGGCAGGGTCAGGTCGGCCGCGGTGCGCTGCTGCCCGTCCGCCGGGTAGCTGACCGAGCTGTAGGTCGCGCTGCCGCCGGAGAGCTGGGTGATGGTGCCCTGGACCCGGACCGGGTCCGCGGCGATCTTGTCCGCGAGGTCGGCCTGCCGCCAGCCGAGCAGGCACATGCCCAGCGCCAGCACAGCGCTGAGCACCGCTCCGAGGTACCAACCTCGGCCGATCCTGGGTGCCACGGACGACGATCGCATGCTCTCGGGGGACCTGGCTTCCGGGTCGGGACCTGGGGGCAATTGGGGATCGTAACCGCTGGTGGGCCCTCAGGTCACGGCGAGACCGATTCAGAATATCGACCAGGGAAGGGAGTTCGGGTGCGGATGGTCTTTCGGACCGGCGGCTCAGCGGCGCCGGAAAAGCAGCCGGCCGGCCAGCACGGTACCGAGGCAACCCGCGCCGAAGACCGCGAAGTCGGCCCGACCGCCCACCTCCAGCACCCCGTACGGCACCGCCGCCTCGAACCCCGGCAGGTCGTCGCCCGTGGGCTCCCCCGCGAACGGCGGTCCGAACGGCGGCACCACCAGCAGCCCCGAGCGGCTCACCGCGGTCCGCACCGCCGGCTGCTCGAAAGGCCCGGCCAGCGCCGTCGTGCCGTGCGCCAGCATCCGCTGCAGGCCGCGCCGGGCGCTGCCGCCGAGCGCCGCCCGGTCCAGGCCCGGCGGCAGCGGGAGCGGCTCCTCGCCCAGCCCCTCGCGCGGGTCCGGGTGGTAGCGGTGCTCCAGCAGCGGGCCGCCGTACGGGTGTGCCAGGCCCGGCGTCAGCCGCCCGTCCCACTCCCGCACCCGGGCCCGTGGGTGCGCCGCGGCCAGCTCCTCGTACCGGCCGAGCGCGGCCACCTCGTCTCCCCGCACCAGCACCGCCCCGTCGGGGATCGACGGGGCGGTGGCGGCGGGCCGCAGCTCGGCGGCCCGGTGCAGGGTCAACATCGGCGGACCGGGCTCAGTTGAGGATCTTCAGCTCGGGGTGCGCGGTGCCGCCCTCGATCGCGGTGGAGGCGATGTGCGAGGCGACCCGCGGGTCGACCGGGTCGTTGGCCGGGTCGTCCAGCACCCGCAGGTGCTGGTACGTGGTGGAGCGCTGGGCGGGCACCCGGCCGGCGGTACGGATCAGGTGGATCAGCTCGGTGAGGTTGGAGCGGTGCTTGGCACCGGCGGCCGAGACCACGTTCTCCTCCAGCATGACCGAGCCCAGGTCGTCCGCGCCGTAGTGCAGCGAGAGCTGGCCGGCCTCCTTGCCGGTGGTCAGCCAGGAGCCCTGGATGTGCGCCACGTTGTCCAGGAAGAGCCGGCTGATCGCGATCATCCGCAGGTACTCGAAGACGGTCGCCTGGGTGGAGCCCTTGAGGTGGTTGTTCTGCGGCTGGTAGGTGTACGGGATGAACGCCCGGAACCCGCCGGTCCGGTCCTGCACGTCGCGGATCATCCGCAGGTGCTCGATCCGTTCGGCGTTGGTCTCGCCGGTGCCCATCAGCATGGTGGAGGTGGACTCCACGCCCAGCCGGTGCGCGGTCTCCATGATCTCCAGCCAGCGCTCGCCGGACTCCTTGAGCGGCGCGATCGCCTTGCGCGGCCGCTCCGGCAGCAGCTCGGCGCCGGCGCCCGCGAAGGAGTCCAGGCCGGCCCGGTGGATCCGGGTGATGGCCTCCTCGATCGACACGCCCGAGATCCGGGCCATGTGCTCGACCTCGGAGGCACCCAGCGAGTGGATCACCAGCTGCGGGAAGTCGGCCTTGATCGCCGAGAAGGCGCGCTCGTAGTACTCCACCCCGTAGTCGGGGTGGTGGCCGCCCTGGAACATCACCTGGGTGCCGCCCAGCTCCACCGTCTCGGCGCAGCGCCGCAGGATCTCGTCGAGGTCCCGGGACCAGCCCTTGTCGCTCTTCGGCGGCACGTAGAAGGCGCAGAACTTGCACGCCGTCACGCAGACGTTGGTGTAGTTGATGTTGCGCTCGATGATGTACGTCGCGATGTGCTCGGTCCCGGCGTACCGGCGGCGGCGCACCGCGTCGGCCGCCGCCCCGAGCGCGTGCAGCGGCGCGGAGCGGTAGAGCTCCAGGGCCTCCTCGGCGGAGATCCGACCCCCGGCGGCGGCCCGGTCGAGGACGGCCTGCAGGTCGGTGGCGGGCACGTCGAGGGGCGCTGCGAGCTCGGTCACCTGGCGGCCTTCTTTCTGTCCAGGGGGCCGGGACGGCCCGGCGGCATGACCGAACCAGCCTACGCCAGCCCTTCCGCGCCGCCGGGCGCCCCTGCCCGCTCAGCCCGCGGTGGCCACCGGCTCCAGCAGCCGGACCGTCACGTCCGGGGCGAAGCCACTGTCGTGCGCGATCCGGCGGGCGAACTCGGCGATGCCCGCCAGCTGCCGCTCGCCGAGCGCGAAGTCCAGCGCCTCGCTGAAGTACCGCTCCAGCAGCTCGGCGTCGAAGTCCTCCCAGCGCGCCGCCTGCTCGGCCACCCGGTCGGCCTCGGCGAGCGACAGGTCACGCGAGGCCAGGAAGGCCTGGTGCACGGCGGCCACCGCCGCCGGCCGCCGCTCGACGAACTCCCGTCGGGCCGCCCAGACCGCGAAGACGAACGGCAGGCCGGTCCAGTCCTTCCACATCTGCCCGAGGTCGTGCACGGTG
This sequence comes from Kitasatospora sp. NPDC024654, assembly GCF_055559155.1. Classification (NCBI taxonomy): domain Bacteria; kingdom Bacillati; phylum Actinomycetota; class Actinomycetes; order Kitasatosporales; family Streptomycetaceae; genus Kitasatospora; species Kitasatospora sp. NPDC024654. The sequence goes on along the minus strand of NZ_JBVHLF010000009.1, from coordinate 74,969 downwards.
CAGCCGCGGTCCGCCGCGCCCTGCAGGCCGGCCTTGAGCGCCGGGTCGCCGATCAGCACCGCCGCGTCGGCCTCGGCCAGCATCGCGTCCAGGTCCGGCGGGCAGCTGAAGTACTCGGCCCGGACGCCCTCGCGCTCCTCCAGCAGCAGCCGCGCCAGCCGGACGGACGTGCGGCTGGTCGAACCCAGCGCGACCCGCTTACCGTCCAGCTCGCGGAGCGGAAGTTTGCTGACGATCACACAGGACATCACCGGCCCGTCGCTGCCGACCGCAATGTCCGGGAGCACCACCAGTTCGTCCGCGTGGCGCAGGTACTCCACGCAGGTGATCGGGCCGATGTCGAGTCGGCCGTCCACCAGCTGGTCGCTGAGCTTCTCGGGGGTGTCCTTGGTCAGATCCAGGTCCAGCAGGCTGCCGGTGCGCGCCAGCCCCCAGTAGAGGGGCACGCAGTTCAGGAACTCGATGTGCCCGACCCGCGGCCGCACCGGCCGCGCCGCGCCGGAACCGCCCGCGCCGTCCGTCAGCACAGCACCTTCCACCAGACCAGCCACCGCTTGCTCCCTCGACCGTTCGTCCTGTCGTCGCAGCGTATGCCCGCCCGGTCGACGGTCCTGCCACCACCCCGCCGGACACTCTCCTCGCACCCCGCGCAGCACCCTCCCACCACCCCGCGCAGCGTTCCCCAACACCCGCCCCGACACACCCTCGCGACTCGTCAAGTCACCCCTGGTCGAGCCCGCGCCCCCGTGCTACCGTTCCATCCAGTTGCAGTTTGATTCCCCTTGCAGTACTTGAAGCCTGCGGAGCATGTAACCGCGGGCTTTTTGTAGTTTTTCAGCTTTATCGAAAAACTCCGGCCCCGTCCGGAGGCAGGGCGATCAGCGCAGCGGACCGGATGCCACACGGTGTGGCCTCCAATACGTCCCTCGCAAGGAGAACGGCATGGCCACGGGAACCGTCAAGTGGTTCAACGCTGAGAAGGGCTTCGGCTTCATCGCCCAGGAGGGCGGCGGCCCCGACGTCTTCGTCCACTACTCCGCCATCAACGCGAACGGCTTCCGTTCGCTGGAGGAGAACCAGCAGGTGACCTTCGACGTTACCCAGGGCCCGAAGGGCCCGCAGGCGGAGAACGTCACCGCTATCTGATCATCCTCCCGATGACCTGATCGCTCTGGCCCAGCCCCGCGCCGGGTCACCGGCGGCCCGATCCCGGGTCGTGGAGCACGACTTGTCCCACCAAGGGGGCCCCCGGTCACCAGACCGGCGGGCCCCCTGCCGTTCCCGGGCCCGGCCGCCCGGACCGCACGACGGGCCCTGCCCCCTCCTGGAGGGGCAGGGCCCGTCGTGCTGTCCGGGTCGCTCAGACCGCCGCGGTCACCCGGTCGGCGGCACCGGCCCGGACCGGTGCGGCGGCCGGAGCCGCGGCCAGGTCACCCGTCGGATGGTCGTACGCGGCGCGGTCGAGGATCCCCTCCCGGGCCGAGACGATCAACGTGGTCACGACCTGTCCGGCCACGTTGGTCGCGGTCCGCATCATGTCGAGGATCGGGTCGATCGCCAGCAGCAGCCCGACACCCTCCAGCGGCAGGCCCAGGGTGGAGAGGGTCAGCGTCAGCATCACGATGGCGCCGGTGAGCCCCGCCGTGGCGGCCGAGCCGATCACCGAGACGAAGGCGATCAGCAGGTAGTCACCCACCCCGAGGTGGATGCCGTAGACCTGCGCCACGAAGATCGCGGCGATCGACGGGTAGACCGCGGCGCAGCCGTCCATCTTGGTGGTCGCCGCGAACGGGACGGCGAACGAGCTGTACTCGCTCGGCACCCCGAGCCGCTCGGCGACCCGGCGGGTGACCGGGAGCGTGCCGACCGAGGAGCGCGAGACGAAGGCCAGCTGGATCGCGGGCCAGGCGCCCTTGAAGAAGTTGACCGGGTTGAGTCCGGCGGCGAAGCGCAGCAGCAGCGAGTAGACGACGAACAGCACCAGCGCGCAACCGACGTAGATGTCGGCGGTGAAGGTGGCCATCGGCCGGAGCAGGTTCCAGCCGTACTCCGCCACCGACTTGCCGATCAGGCCCAGCGTGCCGAGCGGTGCCAGCCGGATGACCCACCAGAGCGCGGTCTGCACCAGCTCCAGCAGCGACTCGCTGAGCTTCAGCACCGGGGCCGCCTTCTCGCCCGCCTTGAGGATGGCCACACCGGCCACCACCGCGAGGAAGACGATCTGCAGCACGTTCACCTTGAGGAAGGCGTCCACCACGTTGGTCGGGATGATCCCGGTCAGGAAGTCGACCCAGGAACCGGACTCCTGAGGAGCCTTCAGCCCGCTGGTGGAGAGGTTGCTGCCGTGGCCGGGATCGGTGAGCAAACCGATCGCCAGGCCGATCGAGACCGCGATGAGAGAGGTGATCAGAAACCAGAGCAGTGTTCTCGCCGCCAGCCGGGCGGCGTTGGTGACGTTGCGCAGGTTGGCGATGCTCACCACGATCGCGGTGAAGACCAGCGGCGGGACGGCCAGCTTGAGCAGCTGGACGAAGAGCTTGCCGATGGTGTCCAGGGTGCTGGTCAGCCAGCCGACGTCACCCTGTCGGGCGACGAAGCCCAGCGCGACGCCGAGCACGAGGCCGCCGACGATCTGGGCCCAGAACGGGGTCCTGCGGACCGTGGCGAGGAGTGAGGGGCCCGTCGGGGCGGGGGCGGTGGACATGGGAGTGCGGCTCCGGGGTGGCACGAAAACGGGCGGGAGGGGGGAATCGGGCAGCACGGGCCGGCCGGGGAGAGGCCGGGCCGGGCCGTCAGGCGGACGCGGGAGCCGTGCTGCCTAGCTACAGCCGGAGCGGCGACAGCCGTCCACCACACCGATCAGGCGGCACGGCCTCGACGGCAGCGCGCACGGCACGGGCGAGCTGCCCATGTCCTGCTGCCGGAGTGCGCCTGAGGTGGTCATGGCCCACACGTTAGCAGTAAAGCTTTGAGATGTTCAAAGTTGTTGTTTGAGATGCGCCCACGAACGGCCCGCCCCCGCGCCTGCCGACCTCCGCCCGCACAGCTTGACCGACCATCGGTTATACGTATAACTTGAGGAGCCTCGCCGCCCCCTGCCGCCCGGGAGTTCCCCCGTGGGCTACCTCGCCCTGCTCCGTGCCCCGCACGTCACCCGGCTGCTGGCCGGCACCCTGCTCGGACGCCTCCCGGCCGGCATGACCGCACTGGTCATCGCCCTGGCCCTGCGCCAGGCCGGCGCGCCCTACAGCCGGATCGGGCTGGCCACCGCCGCCTACGCGATCGCCGCCGCGATCGGCGGCCCGGTGCTCGGGCGGATCGTCGACCGGACCGGTCAGCCCCGGGTGCTGCTCTGCTCCGCGGTGGTCGCCGGCCTCGGCTACGCGCTGCTCGCGCTCGCGCCCGGCAGCCCGACCGGTGCGCTGGTCGGCGCCGCGATCGCCGGGCTCGCCATGCCGCCGCTCGAACCCTGCCTGCGCTCGCTCTGGCCGGCCGTGGTCAGCGAGGAACAGCTGGACACCGCCTACGCGTTCGACTCCGCCTCGCAGCAGATCCTCTACGTCGCCGGCCCGCTGGCGGTCGCCGCCATCGCGGCCGGCCCCGGCCCGGTCGCCGCGCTCTGGACGGCCGCCGGCCTCGGCCTGGCCGGCGCGCTGGTGGTGGCCACCGCCGCCCCGGCCCGCGCCTGGCAGGCCCCACCGCGCGGCCACGGCTCCGGTCTGCTCGGCCCGCTGCGCTCGCCCGGCCTGGTGCTGCTGCTGGTCGGCCTGGCCGGTGCGGGCTGGACGGTGGGCTCGCAGAACGTCCTCTTCATCGCCTACGCCGAACACCACTCGCACCAACTCCCCGGTGGCGCCGGCACCCTGCTCGCGCTGGCCGCGCTCGGCGGGCTGTTCGGCGCGCTCGGCTACGGCACGGTGGACTGGCGCAGCAGCACGGCGACCCGCACCTGGCTGCTCGCGCTCGGGATGGCCGTCTCGTACCTCCCGTTGCTGCTGCTCCCCGGCCCCTGGCCGATGGCCGCTCTGGCGCTGCTCTCCGGGCTGGGGCTGGCGCCGCTGCTGGCCGCCGCGTTCGTGCTGGTCGCCGAGCTGGCGCCGGTGGGCACGGTGACCGAGGCGTTCGCCTGGCTGGTCACCCTGTTCGCCACCGGCAACGCGCTGGGCTACGCGGTCTCCGGCTCGCTGGTCGCCACCTCGCTGCGGGCGGTCGCCTGGTGCGCGGTGGGCGGGATCACGCTCGGCGGCCTGCTGCTCCTCGCCACCCGCGACCGACTGCGGCCGCCCGCCCCAGCGCCGGCCGTGGCCGAGCCGGTCGAGCTGCTGGTCTGACCGCTCAGGCCCGGGTGGTGGACGCCCGGACCACCAGCGCGGTGGGCAGCGGCGCCACCGCCGGCACCGCCGCGCCCGCCAGTACCCCGGCCAGCGCGGCCACCCCGGCCCGACCCAGCTCCTCACCCGGCAGGTCGACCGTGGTCAGCGGCGGGGTCAGCAGGGCGGCCACCGCGACGTTGTCGATGCCGACCACCGAGACGTCCGCCGGGATCCGCAACCCCAGCTCGGCGGCCGCCTGGTAGAGCCCGGAGGCCACCACGTCGTCGTCGCAGACCACCGCGCGCGGCCGGTCCGGACGGCCGAGCAGCTCCGTGGCGGCGGCCCGGGCGGCGGACTCGCCGAGGTTCAGGCTGACCCCGAGCTCCAGCACCTCGAGACCGCGCGCGGCCTGCTCGAAGGCGGCCTGCCGGACCCGGAAGGTGTGGGCCGAGTGGATCGACCGCAGCCGACCGAGCCGCCGGTGGCCGAGCCCGGTCAGGTGCTCCACCGCCGCCCGCATGCCGCCCGCCAGGTCGAGTTCGACGGTGGGCGCGCCGCCCGCGTCGGCCGGATCGGCGTCCAGGAAGACCGCGGGCGTGCCCGGCGGCAGCGGGCCGAGCTGGCTGTCGTCCGGGGAGCAGATCAGCAGGCCGTCGAAGCGGCTGGTGGTGGCCGCCTCGGCCAGCGTCTCGGCGTTCCAGCCGGAGCTGACCACCACGTCCAGCCCGTGCCGGGCGGCCTCCTCGTGCACCCCGGCCAGCACCCGTCCGAAGAACGGCCCCTGCAGGTTGGGCACCGCCAGCAGCGCCATCCCGCTGCGGCCCAGCCGCAGCTGTCGGCCGGCCGCCTGCGGGCGGTAGCCCAGGTCGCGGGCGGCCTCCAGCACCCGCTGCCGGGTCGCCGCGGAGACCCGGTGGCCCGCCTCGGTGCCGGAGAACACCAGCGACACGGTGGCCTGCGAGACCCCGGCCACCCGTGCCACGTCCCGCCCGGTCGGGCGGCGCGACCGCTCACCGGCGCGACCGCTGCCCCCAGCCGCCGCTGCCGTCCCGGCCGGGTCGGTCCCGGACACCGCTGCCACGACGCGACCGGTTACTGCGCGGCCCGCGCGGCCTCGTCGGCCGCGTCCTCCTCGGCGTTCTGCTCCGCGATCCGCTGGGCGGTGCGCGACTTCATGCCGGAGACCTTGTTGACGATCTGCTCCGACATCTCGTCGCGCTGCTTGCTCAGCACCACGTAGCTGATCGGCGCCGAGACCAGGGCCGCCAGCATCACCAGGAAGACGAAGCCGGTGGTGCCGGTCACCGGAATGATCCCGAAGTGCCCGAGCAGGGTGGTGATCAGCAGACAGCCGAGGAAGATGCTGGCCCGCAGGGAGGTGTATCGGAGCGTGGCGTGCGACTTGCTGCTCACGGGTGGCGTCCTTCTCGGCCGGTTCGAACGGGGGCGGTCTCCCAGTGAAGCATGCCAAAGTCGGCGATCTCGGACGGGGTACGGGCCCGGGTCAGCGCAGCTCCAGCCAGAAGGTGATGTCGTCCCGGTCGTCCCCCGGCGCGACCCGGATCGCCCCGGGCACCCGCCCGGCCTCCTGGTAGCCGCAGCGCTTGTAGAACGTCTCCAGGCCCATCCCACCGCGCGCGGTCAGCCGCAGCCCGGCCAGCCCCCAGGCCCGGGCGATCCGCTCGGCCTCCGCCATCAGCGCCGCGCCGCAGCCGCGCCCCTGCAGCCGGGGGTCGACCATGACCCGGGAGAGCAGCCGCCAGTGACTCATCAGCCCGAACCGCGGGTGTTCGAAGAAGAGCACCGCGACCAGCCGGCCGGAGTCGGGATCGCGGGCGACCAGCAGCCGGTCGGACCACGGCTCGGCCCCCTGGTCGGCCCCGGGCACCGCGTCCAGCCGCGCGAACTGCCGCTCGGCCGTGCCGCGGACGTCCTCCTCGGTGACCGGCGGGACGAAGCCCACCGACCCGCCCGCGTTGCTGACGTCGGTCCACAGGGTGAGGATCCCGGCCCGCAGCTCGGGCGTGACCACCGGATCCAACTCGAACTCAAGGTGCATGTCCGGATCCTACGGACCGGGTCCTTCACGGCCGCCGGCCCGGTCAGCCCGCGACGCCCGCCGGGTGACGGCCGTTCCCGGCCGGCCGCGCCGGGCACGGGCCGGCGCGGCCACCAGGTACGGGCCCTGACCCGCACGGCGGCGCTCCGCACTCGCCAAGGAGCTGCGGCCCGCGCGGCGGCGACTCCGCTCCCCCTGACCAGCGACCCCTTGGCGTCCCCTCGCAACGGAGAGCTGACCCAAGGGTGATCAGGTGGATACGACACGTCAATGGTTCGTCCGAAATTCGGAATGGTTGCGTTGGCTTTCAGCCGGTGAACGACGGTGGACCGGCCACGTGACGTCGTTTTTTGTCGGATGATCCGTCAAATCGCCAGCGCCGTCGCGCCAACGGCCACACCGATCGGCTCCTCGGCCCGGGCGATCTCGCACCAGACCCGCTTCCCCGAGTCCTCCGGATACCACCCCCAGCGCGCGCAGAGCAGTTCGACCAGTTCCAGCCCGCGCCCGTTGCACGCGTCCTGCCCGGCGCAGCGCGGCGCGGGCGGCGTGTCGCTGGCGTCCGCCACCTCCACCCGCAGCGGCCCGGCACCGGGCGGCCAGACCAGCCGCAGCACGGCCGGCCGCCCGGTGTGCACCACGGCGTTGGTCACCAGCTCCGACACCACCAGCACCAGCGTCTCGACGTACGGCTCCCCGGGGTCGACGTCGAGCGCCAGCAACCGGGAACGGACCCAGCGCCGGGCCCGGCCGACCTCCGCTGGGTCGGCCGCCACTGCCAGCTGCACCTGAAGCACCTGCACCGCTCCACCACCTGCGTGACGATCTGGTCGGACTGTCCATGACTTCGGCACGAATACGGCTCAGGATGATCCGGCGGAACCGGAGCAGCAAGCGCTTCGGGCATATTCCAGCGATCGGGGGACAAGCCGGTGCATACTGTCCCGCTCGCTTGGGCGAGCGTCGCGCTGACGAGCGCCGCCCCGCCGACCGGCGCCCCGGGGGCGGCGCGCCGACGGTCGGTGCGACGGACTGCGCCGGCCGGCACGAACCTACCGCCCGGCCCGCGCGCCCCTGCGCTGGGCGCGCGACGAACCACCCGTGCGACATATGTCCGAGTCTGTTCGAACAGACCACCACTCTCTTCGAGGAATCGTCCCGCCGCCGCACGCCCCGGAGATACCGTGGTCGCATGACCGCCCCCGACTGGGACCAGCAGATGCGCTCGCGGCTGGACCGGGGTGAGGAGACGGCCCTCGGCGAGCTGTACGACCAGCTGTCACCCCTGGTGCACGGCCTGGCCGGTCGGATCCTGGCCGACGAGGCCGCCGCCGCCCAGCTCACCCGCGAGGTCTTCGCCCATGTCTGGGCGCACCCCGAGGAGTTCGACCCGGGCGCCCGCTCGCTGCGCTCCTGGATCGGCGAACTCACCCACCGTCGGGCGGTCGAACGACTCCGCCGGAGTTCCCTGGCCGCGGCGGAGATCCGGGCCCGGGCGGCCGCCGCCCGGGCGCAGTACGTGGTCGCCGCGCTACCGCCGTCGCTGCGGGAGACCATAGAGACCACCGCGTCCGAGTGCCGGACCTACCAGGAGACCGCCCGCCGGCTCGGCATCAGCGAGCAGGCGGCCAAGCAGCGGCTCCGGCTCGGCCTGCAACTGCTCTCCGCCGAGCTGGAGTTCGGATCGTGAACGGCGGACGTCTGGCGAGCGCACCGGTGCTGGGCGAATCGCGGCACGAGGAGCTGCGCGGCCTGCTCGGCGCCTGGGCGCTGCGGGCCTGCCCCGCCGCCGAGGCGGCCGAACTCGAACAGCACCTGGACCGCTGCCCGGACTGCGCCGAGGAGGCCGCCCGGTTGCGGCAGGCCGCCATCCGGCTGGGCCCCGACGACCCGCTGGACCACCCGGACAACCTGCGCCGCCAGGTACTCGACTTCTGCCTCGCCAAACGCCCGGCCGCGGTGCCGCTCGCGCCATGGGCCGGCCCGTACGCCGCGGAGACCGCGAAGTTGGACGCCCTGCTGCGCGACCTGGGCCGCGGCGAGTGGCTGGAGGTGGCCGAACTGCCCTGGCACGGCGGGGTGCTGCGGCGCCGGCCGGCCGAGGTGCTGTGCCATCTGGCGGCGGTGGACGGCCTGGTCGCGGTCGCCCTCGGGCTGCCCGACCCGGTCGGCGCCGCCTGTCCCCGGCTGCCCGGCCGCAGCGCGCCGGCCGCCCCGCCCTGGGACGTACTGGTCGAGCGGACCGAGCGGCTGACCGACGAGCAGGGCGACCGGCCGCCGGACGCGGTCCGCGGCTTCTGGCGCCGGCAGAGCCTCGACCTGATCCGCACCGTCGCCCCGGGCACCGAGGCCGAGGTCGACTACGGCGTGGCGACCCTGCCGGTCCGGGACGCCTTCATCGACCGCGCCTTCGAGTGCTGGATCCACGGTGAGGACGTGGCCCGCGCGGTCGACTACCCGTACGCCGCGCCCGCCCCGCAGCACCTGCGCCAGATGGTCGACCTGGCCGCCCGGATGCTGCCCGCCGCGCTGGCCGGTCAGCGCGGTGCGGCGGAGCCGGCGGACCGGGCGGCCGGCCGGGTGGTGCGGCTGGTGATCGAGGGCCCGGCGGCCGGCGAGTGGCTGATCCCGCTGGACCCCACGGCGGACCCGGCGGACCCGGCCCCGGCTGATCCGGTGGCCGAACTGGTGGTGGACGGCGTGGAGTTCTGCCAGCTCGCCGCCGCGCACCGGGAGCCGGACCGGCTGCCGGTCGGCGAGTTCGGCGACCGGGCGGCGATCCGCGAGGTGCTCACCGCCCTGCCACTGCTCTCCCGTCCGTGACCACCGCGTCCGTGACTACGGGAAGACGACCGTCCGGGTCCCGTTGAGCAGCACCCGGTGCTCGCAGTGCCACTTCACCGCGCGGGCCAGCGCCTGGCACTCGACGTCCCGGCCGAGCGCGACCAGCTGCTCCGGCGTCACGCCGTGGCCCACCCGGGCCACCTCCTGCTCGATGATCGGCCCCTCGTCCAGGTCCGCCGTGACGTAGTGCGCGGTCGCACCGATCAACTTCACGCCCCGGGCGTGCGCCTGGTGGTACGGCCTGGCGCCCTTGAAGCTCGGCAGGAAGGAGTGGTGGATGTTGATCACCCGGCCGGAGAGCGCCTTGCAGAGGTCGTCCGAGAGCACCTGCATGTAGCGGGCCAGTACCACCAGGTCGACCCGCTCGGCCTCGACCAGGTCCAGCAGCTGCTGTTCGGCCTGCGCCTTGGTCTCCCGGGCCACCGGGATGTGCACGAACGGGATCCCGTACGAGGCGGTGAGCTCGGCGAAGTCGGTGTGGTTGGAGACCACCGCGACGATCTCCACCGGCAGCGCGCCGATCCGGCTGCGGAACAGCAGGTCGTTCAGGCAGTGCCCGAACTTGCTGACCATCAGCACCACGCGCATCTTCTCGTCCACCGAGTGGATCGACCAGTCCATCCGGAACGAGTCGGCGATCGCCGCGAAGCTGGCCCGCAGCTTCTCAGCGCCGACCGGCGCGTCGGCGGTGAAGTGCACCCGCATGAAGAAACGCCCGCTGTCCGGGTCCCGGTCACCGAACTGCTGGCTGTCGATGATGTTGCAGCCGGTCATGAAGAGGTAGCTGGAGACCGCGTGCACGATCCCCCGCTTGTCCGGGCAGGAGAGGGTCAGCACATACTGGGCCGGCTCCACTGCGCTCTGCTGCTCCTGCACGCTCTGTTCCGTCCTCACGTCGCTACGTCACTTGGGGTTGCGGTAACTTCCCAGCCTGGCACAGCCGACGGCCGTTCACCCGACCCGGGTGAGAATCCTCAGCACTTCGAGCGAGCGCGGCGGGGTGGCCGGGTCCTCCCCGTCGTTGACGCAGAGCAGCACGTGCGCCTCGCGCGCCGCCGCAGCCGCCTCCGGCCAGCCGGGGTGGCCCAGGTAGGCGGCGGCCGGGGCGTCCGCGCCGACCTCGTGCAGGATCCGCAGCACCCGCAGCACCGCCGCGTCCACCAGCGCGGCCTCGGCCGCGTCCCGGACGATGGTGCCGATGTACTTCTCGGCCGACCAGCGGTCCAGCCAGCTGTCCTCGACCAACCGGTAGACGGCGTCGGTCACGTCGCCGAAGCCGTCCCGGCCGGCGGCCCAGTAGTCCTGCTGGAACTGTGGGTCGCCGAGCATGTGCAGGGCGGAGCGGATCCGGGCGCGCCAGCGCCACCAGGGCAGATCGTTGAGCGGCATGCCGCCCATCGTGCTGGAGCGACGCCCCGCCCGAGAAGAGTTTCGCGCAGAGCTGTCCGAGGAATCTGTGCTGTCCGCCATGGGAGACGATCGTACGTTCCTGATGTGTCGGCCATCTACACGCGTCCACACACGGTGTTCGCCCCCGGGTCACCGGATGTTCGCCCAGCTGCCCGCTGAGCTTGCCGCACCGCGTCAAGGCTGGTTCGCGCTGCCGACGTTACCGGAGGGGGAACCCGAGATGACCGAGCCCGCACGACATCCGCACAGACGCACCGCCGCCCGCCGGGCGGCCCTCGCCCTCCTGCCCGTGCTGCTCGCCGCGTCGGCCTGCGGGGGGCCGGCCGACGCCGGCAGCGGCGCCGGGATCACCGTGATGACCTGGGCGCCGACCGACTCCGGCTCCGCCGCCGCCCACCCCGGGATGACCGCGCTGGCCCAGGCGATCGGGCGGCAGCTCGACGGCCAGGGTGGCCTGGCCGATCACCGGCTGCGGGTGCTGACCTGCGACGAACACAACACCGCGGACGGCGCGACGGCCTGCGCGGAGCAGGCGGTGAACGCCGGCGCGGTCGCGGTGATCGGCTCCTACAGCCAGTTCGGCGACAGCTTCATGCCGGTGCTCGAGAACGCCGGGATCCCCTACCTCGGCGGCTACGGCCTCTCCGACCCGGAGTTCACCAGCCCGCTCTCCTACCCGGTGAACGGCGGCATGCCCGCACTGCTCGCCGGCAGCGGACGCCAGTTGGTCGCCGCGGGCTGCCGGACGGTCGCGCTGATCCGGCCGGACACCCCGGTCGGCGACCAGCTCGCCGACGAACTGGCCGGCGCGCTCAACCCGTCGAACGTCCGGCTGGTGGACGTCCCGGCCCAGCAGGACTCCACCGACTACACCGCCACCGTGCAGCAGGCGATCGGCGACGACGCGCCCGGCGACTGCGTGACCACCGTGCTCGACCCGGTGCCGACCCTCAACCTGCTGGACTCCTACCGGCGGTCGGACCACCACGACATCCGGCTGGCCTCGGTGATCGGCAGCGTCCAGCAGTCCGTGCTGGACTCCACCGGCGGCGACAGCGGGCCGCTCGGCGGCGCCTACGCGACCGGCTGGTACCCGCCGGAGGCGGCGACGGTCTGGGACCCCCTGCGCGCCACCATCCAGGCGGACGGGGACGGCAACCCGGCGCTGGACGACTCCGACCCCGGGGTGCAGACCACCTGGGTCGCCTACCAGGTCTTCCAGCAGGCCGTCCGGCTGCTCACCGGCAAGCCGGTGACCGCGAGGAACCTGCGCGACGTGCTGGACAGCGGCACCCCGATCACCACCGGTGGCGCCACCCCACCGCTGTCCTGGGGGCTGACCGACATGCTGGCCAGCGCGGACTGGCCCCGGCTGGTGAACACCTCGGTCACCTTCCAGCAGGTCCAGGGCGGTCGTCTGGTCGAACAGCGCCCCGGCTTCGTCGACACCCGCTGGGTCCTCACCGGCGGGAAGCCCCCCGCCGGTTCCTGACCGCCCGCCCTCACGGCCCCCGCCGGACGCCCGCCGGACGCCCGCCCGGGCCGCGTCCGGCGCGGTCCGGGCGGCGGCCCCTACAACTGCTGGTCGCTCAGGGTCGACAGGCCGGCCTGCTGGGCGATGGCGTTCCAGAGGGTGGCGGCCTGCTTCTTGGCCGTGCTCGCGGCGGCGCTGGACTGGTCGCCCGCCGTGTGGTTGGCGTTGGACTGGGACTTGCTCGGGTCGCAGCCGCCCTGCAGGTCGCCCGCCCAGGCCGCGTACGACTGGTCCGCCGCCTCCGAGGCCTGCCAGGCCGAGGTCAGCTGGGTCACCAGCTGCGGTCCGGTGGCCAGCTGGTCCACCTTGAGCGCGGCCAGCGAGGTGATCAACTGCTGGCGGCTGGCGGCGGCCTGGGTGAGCGCGGTCTGGGAGGCCGGCAGGTTGCTGCAGCTCTTGATCGAGGAGACCGCGCCGATCACCGCCTGCCGGCTGGCGTTCGCGGTGCCGAGCAGGGTGGAGAGCGCCTGGGCCTGGCTCTGCGCCGCCGCGCTCAGCGGCCCGCCGCTCACCGGGGCACTGGCCGCGCCGGAGGCCCTGCCGGCGGTGGACTCCGGGCTGCCCTGGGCCACCGGGGTCCTGGCCGTGCTGCTGCCGCCACCGCCGCCGGTCAGCACGGCGACCAGGACCCCGCCCACCACGCAGGCGCCCACCACACCGGCGATCAGCTTGGTCCGCGAGCCGCGCCCGCCGCCGGACGAGCCCTGCGCCCGGCTGCCCGAGCCGCCCTGCGCGCCGTAGTCCGCCTGGCGTTGCCCGTACTCCGGCTGCTGCCCGAACGACTGCTGCCCGCCGTACGACGGCTGCTGCCCGCCGAAGGACTGCCGGGCCCCGAAGCTCTGCCCGCCGAACGACGGCCCGCCGCCGTATTCCGGCTGCTGCCCGTACTCCGCCTGGTGTTGCCCGTACTCCGGCTGCTGCCCGAACGACTGCTGCCCGCCGTACGACGGCTGCTGCCCGCCGAAGGACTGCTGGGCCCCGAAGCTCTGCCCGCCGAACGAGGGCTGCTCGCCGCCCCCCGCCGAGGGATCACTGGTCGGGTACGGCGGCAGGTACTGCGTCGCCGGTGCCGGGTCCACCTCCGGGAAGCCGGCCGGCACGCTCGGCATGTACGCCGTCGCCTCCTCGCCCCAGGCCTGCCCGGCCTGCGGCTGCGGCCCGGGGAACGACGGCACCGCGGCGCCGGGACCCAGGTACTCCGGAGCGCCGGTGACGGCCTGGCCACCGGGCCCGCCCTGGACCGGCGGTGCCTGGTACTCCCCGGCCGCGGGCTCCGGACGGAACAGATCGTCCAGATTGAAGTCACCGGAGTTGGGGTACGAGCGGCGCTGGCTCAACGCGATTCCTCACCTGTGCACGGCTCCGGGCACGCCGGGACAGCCAGGGGCGACCGGGCGGCATCCGGCCACCCGCCCTGTCTCTCCGGTCTGAGCACCCGGGCCTTCCTCGGTTCTTCCGCGCGCTCGCTGACGGCGGACCACGTCTGGGGGTTCTACGGAACGTCCCGCCCACGCTACCCGTTCACCGCCACGGGTGACTACGCGGGCAGACGTCCCAGCCTTTCACCCTTCCGACGCGCGGGGGCGCCGCCCCGTTCCGCCACGGCCATGCCGGCCGCGTCACAGCCGGGCCCGGCAGCCGCTCGCCGGACCCGACCCTCCGTCACGCCGCTTCCACCTCCGCGCGCTGTTGGAACTCGCGCACCACCCGGTAGTCCCGGTACGGCTCCAGGCGGCGCCGGAAGTCGTCCAGGTACTCCACCCCGCGGTTCGAGCGCAGGCCGTTCAGCAGCCGCATCGCCTGTGCCCCGGTCTCGCAGGCCCGTTCCACCTCGCGCTGCTGCAACTGCGCGGTGGCGAGCAGCACCAGGTCCACCGCCCGCCGCCGGACCCGGGTCGGCGGGTGCAGGTCGAGCGCGATCCGGGCCTGCCGCTCGGCCTGCTTGGCCTGTTCCAGGTCCCGGTAGCAGTGCGCCAACTCGTCGGCCAGGTAGGCCTCGTCGAAGTGCGCGATCCAGTCCGGGTCGTCCTCCGGGTTGCGCTGCTCCATCGCCGCGACCGCCCGGGCCGCCACCAGGTCGCAGGACCGGGCGTCGCCGAGCAGCGCGTGGCCGCGCGCCTCGGCGGCGTAGAACATCGCCATCGCGGTGGGGGTGGCCACCGATCGGGCGCCCTCCTGGGCGGCGCGGGCGAGTTGGGCGATCTCCCGCGGGTTGCCCAGGGTGGCCGCCAGGTGGCTCATCGAGGCGGCCAGCACGTAGCCGCCGTAGCCGCGGTCGTCGGCGGCCTGGGCGAGCCGCAGCGCCTGGATGTAGTAGCGCTGGGCCAGCCCCGGTTGCCCGGTGTCCACCGCCATGTATCCGGCGAGCTCGGTCAGCCTGGCCACCGCCGCGAACAGTTGACGCCCGGTCTCCTCCCGGTAGCCGCCGCTGAGCAGGCCGGAGACCACGCTGTTCAGGTAGTGCACCACCACCGGTCGGACGTGGCCGCTGCCGAAGCGGTGGTCCAGGTCGACCAGCATCTCGGTGGTGGCCCGGATCGCCGCGACGTCGGACGGACCGACCCGGGGGCCGCCGCTGCGCGCCACCACCGGGTCGGGCGGAGTGATCAGCCAGTCCCGGCTGGGCTCGACCAGTGCCGAGGCCGCCACCGAGGCGCCGTTCAGGAAGTCGCGCCGGCCGACGTCGCTGCGCCACAGCTCGCAGACCTGCTCCAGCGCCCCGCTCAGGGTCGCGGCGAACTGCAGCCCGACGCCCGAGGTGAGGTTCTTGCCGTCGGCCATGCCGATCTCGTCGACGGTCACCCCCCGGCCGAGTTTGCGGCCGAGCGCCTCGGCGATCACCGCCGGTGCCTGGCCGCGCGGTTGCTGGCCGCGCAGCCAGCGGGCGACCGAGGTCTTGTCGTAGCGCAGGTCCAGCCCGTGCTCGGCCCCGCAGAGGTTGACCCGGCGGGCCAGCCCCGCGTTGGAGCAGCTCGCCTCCTGGATCAGCGACTGCAGGCGCTCGTTGGGCTGTCGTGCGACGAGTGGTCTCGCGGCCATGGGCTTCGCCTCCCCAGCGCCCTCCGGTTCCGGCCGGCGGGCGTCGACTCTGCTGCTCTGGTACCTGCGGCCGACCGAGCCCGTCGGACTCATGGCGCGCCGACTACCCGGCCAGTGAAGGAACTTGAGGCCAGGTTAGCGATCAACGACACCATCGGGATACCCATGCGGACGACCCGTTCCTCATACGCGCCCGGCAAAATGCTCCCGTGCGCCCCCGTTGCGCCCGGCCGGACCCAAACGTCCGACGCGGGCCCGACGCCACCCCGATCGCCGCTCAACGCCACTCCGTACGCCGGGCTCCGGCAGGCTCGGCGGTGGGTTCGACGCCAACCACGCACCCACGACGCGCCCTTCACGCGCCATGGCTCGCGCCACGGTCCACGCCACCGCACGCGCGGACCGCCGGCGGCGGGCCCGACGGCGCACGGCCCCGTGCGCCACCCCCGGCCGGGTGTCCACCTCCGACCGCCGCTCACCGGTTCGGGTGACATTACCGACTCCCGGCCGGCCACCCCGCACCCGCCCGTAACCCGCTCCACGCAAGCCAGTTGAGCAGCACGTGGAACAGACCCCAGGAACCCCGGAGCAGGGCAGTGACGGCACGATCCCCCCATTGCTGATCGAGGCGGTCAGATACGCGGAGGACCGGCACTGGGAGGTCGCACCCGGCACCTGGCTGGTCGAGGACGACGGGCCGGCCCGCTGCTCGTGCGGCGACCCGCGCTGCCCGATGCCGGGCGCGCACCCCACCGGCCAGGACTGGCGGCGGCGGGCCAGCGCCGGCCCGGGCGTGGTCCGCCGCTGGTGGACCGAGCACCCGCAGGCCTCGATCCTGCTGCCGACCGGCCGTTCCTTCGACGCGCTGGACGTGCCGGAGCGGGCCGGCTGCCTGGCGCTGGCCCGGATGGAGCGGATGGAGCTCCAGCTCGGCCCGGTGGTGGCGGCCCCCCCGGCGCCCGGGCAGCACGGTCGCCGGCTGCTCTTCCTGGTGCTGCCCGGGGTGCAGGCCAAGCTGCCGGAGATGCTGCGCAAGCTCGGCTGGGCGCCCGGCCGGCTCGACCTGGTGACCCGCGGCGAGGGCGACTGGATCGTCGCCCCGCCGTCCCGGGTCGGCCCGTACCGGTTCGCCCAGTGGGCCCTGCCGCCGTCCGCGCTGAACCGCTGGCTGCCGGACGCCGCCGAGCTGATCAATCCGCTGGCGTACGCCTGCGGGCGCGAGGCCTCTCCCCCGCGCCCGGTTCAGCCCCCGCAACCGGCGGCGGTGCGCTGACTCGGCGTCATCTCCGTCCTGCCATGGCGGGCCTGGGCTCCAGGTCCGCCATCGGCGTGCCCGGATAAGACACCGGTGTACCCGTTGATCGGCTCCGGAAGCCGCTCGGACGAGTGACAGCGCTCAAGGATTGGCGCGATCTGCCGAGGGGATGAATCCCTCCGAGCGCGGATGGCCACAAAGCATCAGGAAAGGGGCAACTCGGGGATTCTGGACCGGGGGAGCCGGAGGGGACGCCTGGACGGGGAAGCCGGGCGTGGCACGGAGGGGAAACGGGAGGGAACGGGGGGTAGGGAGGGAAACGGGTGGGGAGCGGGGTGGGACCGTGGGGGGGGGGGGGGGGGGGGGGGGGGGGGGGGGAGGGGAGGGGGGGGGGGGGGGGGGGGGGGGGGGGGGGGCCGGGGGGGGGGGGGGGGACCCCCCCCCCCCCCCCCGACGCACGTGCTCCTCGGCTACAGCTGGGCGGCCACGAAGACGTGCGCCGCGATGTCCTTGCCCAGCTCGGCCGCGTTCTCGCCACTGCCCACCAGCACGCCGCCGAGCGCCGGCGCCACCTGCACGGTCGCCCCCGGCCGGATCCCGGCCCGGCGCAGCGTGCGCATCAGGTCCTCGTCGGTCTGGATCGGCTCGCCGATCCGGCGCACCACCACGCTGGCGCCGTCATCCCCCGGGCGCAGCGAGTCCAGGGTGACCAGGGCGGCGTCGAAGCCCTCGCCCTCGGCCTTGGTGTCGCCCAGCTCGTCCAGCCCCGGGATCGGGTTGCCGTACGGCGACTGGGTCGGGTGCCCGAGCATCGCCAGCACCTTGCGCTCGACCGTCTCACTCATCACGTGCTCCCAGCGGCAGGCCTCCTCGTGCACCTCCTCCCACTCCAGGCCGATCACGTCGACCAGCAGGCACTCGGCGATCCGGTGCTTGCGCATCACCCGGACGGCGAGCCGGCGGCCCTCCTCGGTCAGCTCCAGATGACGGTCCCCGGCGACCTGGAGCAGCCCGTCGCGCTCCATCCGCCCGACCGTCTGGCTCACCGTGGGGCCGCTCTGCTCCAGCCGCTCGGCGATCCGGGCCCGCATCGGGGTGATGCCCTCTTCCTCCAGCTCCAGGATGGTGCGAAGGTACATCTCAGTCGTATCGATCAGCCCAGACATCGCCGCCGGCTCCGTTCCCTCGGTGTCCTCACCGCCAATTCTGACGTACCGGACCGACAACCGAGGCCGCGCGACCGCCCGGGGGAGACGTTTTCGTCCCTGTTGACAGCGGGATGCTCCAGGCCGCACGGTGCTCGCCGTAGCTTTCTCCACTGGTGGCAGGGAAGATCTCATGGACGACCTGGTCGGGCAGTACTTCGACACCGCGGTGGCCCACCTCCAGCGGGTGCGGACCGAGGAGACCGGGAACGTCGACCGGGCCGCCCGGCTGCTGGCCGACGCGGTGACCGAGCGGCGCCGGGTCTTCACCTTCGGTGCCGGCCACTCCGCGCTGGCCGCCCAGGACGTGGTGTACCGGGCCGGCGGCCTGGTCCCGGTCAACCTGCTGAACGTCCCCGGGATGGCCGGCGTCACCGTGATGCCCGCGCCGCTCGGCAGTGCCCTGGAGCGGGTCTCCGGCCTGGCCACCGCCGCCCTGGACCTCACCCCGGCCCGGGCCGGCGACCTGCTCTTCGTGGTCTCGCTCTCCGGCCGGCAGGTCATGCCGGTCGAGCTGGCCGCGCACGCCCGGGCTCGTGGCCTGCACGTGGTCGGGCTCACCTCGCTGGCCTATCCGGGGCGGGTCAGCTCCCAGCACCCGTCCGGCAGCTTCCTGAAGGACCACTGTGACGTGGTGCTGGACAGCAAGATCGCGGTCGGCGACGCCGAGCTCGGCCACCCCGGCACGGACACCGCCTTCGGCTCGGTCTCCACCATCGTCACCAGCGCCCTGATGCAGGCCGTGGTGGTGGCCGCGATCGGCCTGCTCGCGGACGCCGGGCACACTCCGCCGCTGTTCCGCTCCGGCAACGTGGACGGCGGCACGGAATGGAACGCCAAGCTGATGGCCGAGCACGCCGACCGGATCTTCTACGCGTACTGAACGGGGCTTTCAGCCCCGCGCCCGCCGGTTCCCCGCGCCCACCGCCCGCCACCGCCACCCCGCGAGCCCCCCTTCACTCCGCTGCCCCCGAGAACGGCGCGTACCGACCTGTCCGCGGCGGCCCCGACCGCTCATACTGGCCGGACGCAAGGCGTAGTCGCCCTCCCCCGAGGGCAGTACGTCAGCGTCCGGACGACACGACGCCGCGCTACGGGGGGACCGGATGGCAGCCGGTACGGGACCGACGGGCTTCGTACGCGAGGCCGAGCTGCTGCCTGAGCTCTTCCGGATCGCCGACTCCGCCTCGCTGCGCGGCCAGCGCCGGGCCGTCACCCTCTCCCGTGGCGAACTGCTGCTGCTCACCGCCGCGGCCGCGGCCGGCTCGGTCGGCGGGGCACCCAGCGCCTGGCTGGCCGCCGCCGCCTACCTGGCCACCGCCTGCCTCGCCGTGCTGCTCAGCCGGCAGAACCCGCAGGGCCTCTGGTACGAGGGGCGGGCCGCGGCCGAGTCCGTCAAGACGCTCGCCTGGAAGTTCGCGGTCCGGGCCGACGCCTATCAGCCACCGCCGACCACCCTGCCGGACGCCGAGGGCCTCTACCGGCTCCAACTGCGCGGCATCCTGCGCGGGTTCGAGCACAGCCGGGCGCTCCCCGCGGACGCCGTCGCGCGGGCCGGCGGACTCACCGCGGCGATGCGGGAGTTGCGCGAGCAGCCGCTCACCGTGCGCCGCGAGGTGTACCTGCGCGAGCGGGTTCGGGCCCAACACGACTGGTACCAGGCCAAGGCCCGCTACTGCGCCGCCGCCAACCGGATCACCGGGCTGCTCGGGGTGGCCCTTCCACTGCTGGGCGTGGCGCTGGCGGTGCCGCGCGCGCTCGGCCGGCTCGACCACGCCCCGCTCGGAGCGGTCTCCGCCGTCGCCGCGGCGGTCACCGCCTGGGCCCACCTGCGGCAGTACCAGCCGCAGGCCACCGCCTACCAGCTCGCCGCCGACGAACTGGAACTGATCCGCACCCAGCTCACCGGCCTGGACCTCACCGCGACCGACGCGGAGGAGCTCTGGGCCCGGCTCGCCCGGGACGCCGAGGACGCCGTCTCGCGCGAGCACACCACCTGGCAGGCCCGCCGCGAGGTGCGCGGGCTGGACCGCTGACCGATCTTCCGAAACGCACAGCACCACCTCGTCCCTGTCCCCTAGGCATCGGAGGCCCCGGCGTGCAGCCGCGACTGGTCAAGACCGCCGACGGCCGGAAGCTGGCGGTGGAGACCTTCGGATTTCCCGCCGGCAAGCCGGTCTTCCTGCTCCACGGAACGCCCGGCAGCCGCATCGGGCCCACCCCACGCAGCACCGTGCTCTACAACCTGGGTGTCCGGCTGATCGCCTTCGACCGCCCCGGCTACGGCGGCTCGGACCGGCTGCAGGGCCGCCAGGTGGCCGCGGCCGCCGCCGACGTGCAGGCGATCGCCGACGAGTTCGGGCTCGCCCGGTTCGCCGTGGTCGGCCGCTCCGGCGGCGGCCCGCACGCGCTGGCCTGCGGCGCCCTGCTGCCCGGCCGGGTGCACCGGGTGGCGGCGCTGGTCAGTCTGGCCCCCTGGGACGCCGAGGGGCTGGACTGGTACGGCGGGATGACCCCCTCCAACGTCCGCGACTACCGGGCCGCCGAACGCGACCACCAGCGGATCGCCGCCACCATGGAGCTGCGCGCCCGCCGGATCCGGGACGACCCGGCCACCCTGCTGGCCGGCCTACGCCGCGAACTGCGCGGCAGCGACCGGGCGGTGGTCTCCGACGCGGGCATCCGTCGGATGCTGCAGCGCAACTACCGTGAGGCGTTCCGGCAGAACGCGGACGGCTGGATCGACGACGTGCTGGCCTTCACCACCGACTGGGGTTTCAAGGCCCAGGACGTCACCGCGGCCACCTGGCTCTGGCACGGCGCCGACGACGCCTTCTCCCCGGTCGACCACTCCCGCTGGCTGGCCGCCCACATCCCCGACGCCACCCTCTTCCTGGAGCCCGGCGCGGCCCACTTCAGCTCGTTCCGCGTGCTGACGGCGGCGCTGAAGTGGGCGGCGGGCTGAGCCGCCGTCGGGCGACCCGCGCCTCCGGGGCCGCGGGCGGGTGCCGCCGGCCCACCGGGCCGGCCGTTCCCGGACGCTCAGACCGGCTGCGGTTCCAGGTCGCGGTTGATGCGCTTCCAGCCGCGGGCGGAGACCGTGTTGGGGTGTTCCTCGCCCAGCTGGCGGATGAACTCGGCGACCGCGCGGGCGCGGAGTTCGGCGGCCTGGTTGGCGCGGCCCGCGCCGCGCAGGGTGATGGCGAGGTTGGCCTGGCAGGAGACCGCGTCCGGGTGGCGCGGGCTGTAGCGGGCGCACAGGCCGCGGTAGGAGGCCTGCTCCAGCTCCTCCGCCTCGGCGAACCGGCCGAGGTCGCCGTAGCAGTTGGCCAGGTTGATCATGCCGTTGAGGGTGAACGGGTGGTCCGGACCGAGCACCCGGCGCAGGGCGTCCACCGTCGCCCGGCCCAGCTCCGCGGCCTCCGCGACGCTGCCGCTGCCGCGCAGGTAGATCACCAGGTTGTTGGCGCAGGCCAGGGTGAACGGGTGCTCCTCGCCGAAGAGTTGCTGGTGACCGACGTGCACCTGGCGGGCCAGGTCGCGGGCCGCGTCCTTGTCGCCGCCGGCGCTGTAGTCGGCGGCCAGGTTGAGCGCGCAGGCCAGCGTGTCCGGGGCGTTCTCGCCGTAGCGCTCCAGGTAGCGCTCGTAGGTCTCCTTGGTGAGCCGGCGCGCCTCGGCCTGCCGGCCCGCCTTGCGCAGCGAGACGGCCAGCGACTTGGCGTTGCGCAGGATCTCCGGCACGTCGATGTCGAGCACCTCGGCGTAGGCCTCGACAACCTCCTGGTGGATCGTCACCGAGCCTTCGTAGTCGCCGCCTTCGCGCAGGTCGCGGGCCAGGTTGGACTTGCTGGAGAGGGTGTACGGGTGCTTCGGCCCGAGCACCAGGGCGCGCCGGTCCAGGGTGTCCTGGTCCAGCTCCTGGGCCGCCGTGCTGTCGCCGACCAGCCGGTAGTCGATGGCCAGGTTGTTGGCGATCGACAGGGTCCGCGGGTTGTCCTCGCCGAACTGCTCGCGGAACCGGTCCAGGATCTCCCGGTCCAGCTCCAGCGCCTTGGCGAACTCGCCCAGCGCCCGCCGGTCCGCGCTCAGCGAGCCGGCGGTCATCAGGGTGTACGGGTGGTGCTCGCCGAGCACCCGGCGCTGGCGTTCCAGGGTGTCCTCGTCCAGCTCCATGGCGTCCGCGTACTGGCCCTGCGAGCGCATCACGTTGGCGAGCTGGAAGCGCAGCAGCAGGGTCTGCCGGTCGTCCTGGCCGAGCTTGGCGGTCCAGGCCTCGTCCAACAGGTGGCCCATCCGCCGGGCCTGCGCGAACTCGCCGCGCTTCCACAGGTAGCGGACCCGGTCGATCATCAGCTGGCGGGTGTCGGACTCGTCGCAGTCGTGCGCCCGCGACGGCGACAGGTGCGGCCAGATCTCCTCGAACGCCGGCCAGTTGGCCGGGTCGTCGGTGTCGCCGACGACCGGCCGGGCACCGATCAGGATCCGATGCACCTCGTGCACGGTGTCGTTCTGCTCCTCCGGGGTCATCTCCGAACGGATGACCTCCTGGACCAGCCGGTGCACCTGGATGCTGTTGGCGCCCGCGTCCACCTTGGCCAGCGCGTACCGGCCGATCGCCTGGATCACCCGGCCGAGCAGGAACTTGTCGCTCAGCCCGGGGTCGAACGGGACCAGCGCCCGGATCATCTGGTCGCTGTAGAAGAGGTTCATCGAGATCGGCTCGGGCGCGAAGTACGCGCAGAGCTGGAGCATCCGGGCGGCGGCCGGGGACTGCTGGCGCAGCCGGGCGATGGAGACCCGCCAGGTGGCGCCGACGGTCATCGGGTAGTCCACCGGCCGGCCCAGCTCCAACACCCGGGCCGCCTCGGACTGGAGCGCGGCGATGTACTCGGCGACCGGGGTGCCGGTGGCCTTCAGCCAGGCGCCGGCGACCTCGACGGCCAGCGGCAGGTCGCCGACCGCCTCGGCCACCGCGTCGGCGTCGGTCCGGCTGAGCGCGCCCTCGGTGCGCCGGGTCAGGTGGTCGATGCTCTCGCCACGGGTGAAGACGTCCATGGTGAGCGCCTCGGCGTGGGTGGACCAGGCCTGGTTGCGCGAGGTGACCAGGATGTGGCCGGCCCCACCGGGGAAGTAGCGACGGATCTCGGACGGCTCGTCGGCGTTGTCGAAGATCAGCAGCCAGCGCTTGGCCCGCTCACCGCGGCGCAGCGCCTCCAACGCTATGTCCGCCGCGAGCGCCACCGGCTCGTTGCTGGCCCGGCCCATCTTCCGCGCGAGCTCGGCCAGTTGACCCTGGATCTCCTCCTCCTGCTCGGCCGAGATCCACCACACCAGGTCGTAGTCGGCCATGAACCGGTGCGCGTACTCCTGGGCCACCTGGGTCTTGCCGACCCCGCCGAGGCCGTACAGCGTCTGCGGCACCGGCAGCACCGCCGTGGTGCCGCCGCCGAGCTGGTTGCG
Source organism: Kitasatospora sp. NPDC024654 (assembly GCF_055559155.1). Classification (NCBI taxonomy): domain Bacteria; kingdom Bacillati; phylum Actinomycetota; class Actinomycetes; order Kitasatosporales; family Streptomycetaceae; genus Kitasatospora; species Kitasatospora sp. NPDC024654. The sequence goes on along the minus strand of NZ_JBVHLF010000009.1, from coordinate 51,850 downwards.
CAGCCGTTCCAGCACCTCGGCCCGGCCGGTGAAGTAGGTGTTGCGCGGCGGCACGTTCCAGATCTCCGGCTGGGTGCCGGGGAACCGCGGGCCGACCGTCGGGTCGATGTGCGGCAGTTCCTCCCGCCCGAGCGCCTTGACCAGCGCCGCGAGTGCCTGCGGCTCCTTGAGGTTGACCAGGTCGACCGGGTTGCGGCTGCTGAACGGCGCGGCCAGCGGGGTGGAGCCGACCCGGACCGGGATCAGCTGGCGCCGGGTGCCGGACGGGTCGGACCCGACCACCGACTCCCACAGCGCCCGGGCCTGCGGCGAGCGCAGGTAGGCGGGCGAGAGCACCGCGACGGTCCGGAACGCGGCGTCCACCGAGCGCTCGGTCTCGGCCCGGGTGTCCGAGCCCGCGCCGACGTCCCGCGGCAGCACCCGGAAACCGGCGGCGCCGAGCACGTACTCGATCCAGTCCGCCCACATCCGGTCCTCGGGCACGTAGCTGAGGTAGATGTCGGCGGGCACCGCCGGGCGGCGCCGGGTGAACGCCTCGATGTAGCGCAGCCGCACCTCCTCGTCCATCGGCGGCAGCGCGGAGACCCGGCCCTCGGTGAGCACGTCGCAGAGCCGCTCGCAGGCGGAGAGCATGGTGGTCGGGGTGCCCGGCTTGTCGCCGAAGGTGGCCAGGATCTCCTCGTAGGCGTAGAACGGCCGGTACGGGATCTCCACCGAGCCCCAGTAGTGCACCAGGTCCTCGCCGACGTAGCCGGAGGGCAGACCGTCGAAGCGGATCCGGGCCAGCGAGCGGCCGGCGTCCGCCTTGTCCTTCTCGAAGTCGTCGATCCGCATCGGGACCGGCAGGATCCGGATGCCGCGGTCGCGGTAGCGGTCGGCGATGTGCTGGGCGATCCGGGAGGCGCCGTCGATGCTCTGGTCGCTCAACGTGAAGCAGACCACCAGGTCGTCGGGCATCTGCACGGTGCAGATCTCGGCCGTGTCGGAGAGACCGGTCCGGCTGTCGATCAGCACGTAGTCGTAGCGCCGGCGCATGTCGGCCCGGAGCGCGTCGAAGAACTGCCCGCCGTCGAACCGCTCGTAGAAGATGTCCCAGTCCAGGCCGCCCAGGGTGCCGGAGTAGTCCCGGTCCTGCCGGCCGGCCGAGAGGAACTCGATCCTGCCCCCGCCGGGGAACCCGTTCCAGGAGAGCGGCAGCGCGTGTCCGGCCACCTTGGCGTAGTCCAGGTGCCAGCCGGGCGTGTGGCCGATCGAGGCCAGCTCCTCCCGGTAGCGCTCGGGTTCCAGCAGGGCGTCGGCGTGCAGCTCGGTCTCCCGCAGCGCCTCCTCCCGGTAGTCGTTGATCAGCGTCATCACGCCCGGGGCCTCGACCAGTTCGGCCGGGTCCAGGAAGGGGTGGAAGAACTTGGCCAACCCGGGGGCCTCCAGGTCCCAGTCCACGGTGAGCACCCGGAAGCCGTTGGCGGCCAGGATCCAGGCGGTGTTGGCCAGCGCCATGGTGCGCCCGGTGCCGCCCTTGTAGGAGTAGAAGGTGATGATCCGCCCCTGGCGGTCCTCCTGGTCCCCCCGGGAGGGCACCGGGGCGCCCCCCGGTGCCTGGGCCGAACTGCGGCCGCTGACGCGGAGGTTACGGGTCCGTTCAGACGTCATGGAAGCCTCCGTCGTCGTCCTCGCCGGGCTCTGCCGGTCTGCTGGGAAGTGCGCGTGCGGTACCGCTGAACGCCCCCTGGAAGCTGGGTCGGCTCTCGCCGCCGCCGGCCGCCGGCCGGGACAGCCCGCGTTCCTTGAAGGCCTTCTGGGCACGGATCGCGGCGTGTTGGAAGACCAGGCCGAAGTCCCGCGCGGTGGGCACGCCTTCGGCGTCGGAGCCGTCCACCGGGCCGGGCCGGAAGGACGGTCGGGCGGAGGACCGGCCGCGCTGGCGCAGCACCTCGTCGCTGAGGGCCGCGAAGGCCGCGTTCTCCGCCGCGCACTGCGGGTCGTCCCGGTTCCACGGCTCCACGATGGTCACCCAGGCCGGGTTGCGGCGGGCGAACTCACGGACCACCTCCCGCCGCCCGGGGTCGCGCAGCACCCAGCGGTCGACCAGGACGACGCCCGGGCCGAGCGGCCGCTCCAGCTCCATCAGCCGGGCCGCCTCGACGTCGAACTCGTGGATGGTGGGATTGAGATCGCACTGCCGGGCGAGCTGGGCGGCCTTCTCGGCCAGCGCGACGTCCGAACCCCGCAGGTACGGCTGCCAGTCGACGCGGCGCTCGCCGTAGTACGCCGGGTCGCGGTGCGCGGGCAGCTCGGCGGCGGTGAACGACAGCACGGCTATGGTCAGTTCGTCGGCCGGCGAACGGCCGGGGAACGCCGAGGGGTTGGTGGTGAAGTCGACCGGCTCGACCACCGGGACGACGGTCTCCAGCGCCACCTCGACGATCCGCCGGGCGAGCTTGTAGACCACCTTCTCGTACAGGCCCTGGTGGTGCCGCTGGGCCATCAGCGCGTACAGGCCGTCCTCGGTGTAGGCGCGCGGGAAGCTGGAGTGGTTGTACTGCACCGCACTCGCCACCGGCGGCAGCGCGCCCTCCCGCATGCCGACCCAGAGCACCGGCACGATCGCGCTGTTCTGGGCCGGCCCGCCGGGCGCGTTGGCGGCCCGCTGCGCGAAGGTGTACCACTCCTGGCCGCAGGGCGTGCTGCGGAACAGCCGCGGGTGGTAGAGCGGCACGAACACCCGGCAGGTGGCCAGCGCCTCGGAGATCTTCGCCGCCCAGTTGTCGCCCTGGTGCATGGTCTCGTCCATGAAGCCCACCGGCTCGGCGGTGGGCAGCGGCGTCAACTGCAGGACGGCTTCGCAGAGGTCCTCGTAGAACTGGCTGACCCGCAGGTTGGGGTTGCGCGAGCCGACCGGCGGCATGTGCGCGTAGCTGAGGAAGAAGTGCGGCTTCGCCGAGGCCTTCCGCTCGCCGTCAGCGTCGTTCACCCGCGCCTCCCCCGGGCCAGTCGACCATCTGAACCCCCGCCGGGGCCTTCAGTGTAGGAAGGTCGGCTTCCCCAGGGGAATAGCGCAACCGGCCAACCCTCTGATCATGCGGCAGAGCACCGTCAACTGTCAGTCCCTTTGCCGGATCTGCCGATCAGCCGGGCCGGGGGTCAGCCGTCGAGCTGGTCGGCGAGCCAGCGGGTCGCCTGGTCGACGGCCGGGACGACCGGCAGCAGCACCGCCCGGGCCGCCCCGACCGTCCCCTCGCGCACCTCGGTGAGCCGCGGTCGGACGGTCTCCAGCATCCGCGGGAAGTGCCGGTCGTCCAGGTCGACCCCATCGAACCGGAGCCACTCGGGCCGGCCGTCGGCGCCCAGCACCCGGCAGCCGTAGCGCTTCCGCGGCACCTGCGGAAGGCGGTACTCGGCCAGGTGGAAGACGGTGCAGCGGGTCAGCGGCGCGCCCAGCATCAGCACCTGGGCGCCCGCCTTGTAGAGCCGCCCGACCGGGGAGCGCTCGCCCAGGTGGCACTCCGGCGGGTGGTCCTCCAGCAGCTCCCGGGCGAGCGGGCCGAGCGCGGCGAACGAGGTCTGCGGATGGGCACTGCGCAGCGCGCCCGGCGTGGTCCGCAGCTCCTCGGAGAGCCGGCCCATGGTCGGTGAGCAGGGCGTGCGCAGCGGGTCGAAGGGCGGCATGGCGGCCCGGTAGGCGGCCAGCGCGGCGGCGTCCAGCCCGGCGGTGGCCTCGGCGTGCAGCCGGGAGGTGTCGGAGTTCTCCGGCGTCGCGGTGTAGCCGACCACCGTGCCCTCCGGGCCGAGCGCGGCGCGCAACGCGGCCAGCAGCCCGGTCGAGCCGCCCGCCACCGGGCCGATCGCGCGCAGCGAGGCGTGCACCAGCAGGACGCCGGTACGCGGCGACAGCCCGAGCTCCCGGAGCGCGCCGGTCAGCTCCTCGACGGCGTGCCGCTCGACGGCGTGCACGGCCGTCAGGACCCCGCCGGCACCGGCGCGGCCCGCCGGGCCTGCCAGGCGGCCAGGTTCTCGGCGATCGCCCGCTCGGCGGCGGCCGTCGCGGCCGGCCCGACCGGGACGGCCAGCCAGGGCGCCACGGCGGCCCGCATGCCGCCCGCGAAGCGCTCGCCGAGCGGGGTGAGCGCGCCGGAGCCGGCCAGCGTGTCGATCGCCCGGTCGGTCAGTGCCCGCCAGGTGGCCAGCTGGGTCCGGGCGTGCTCGGCCGGCTCGCCGGGCAGCCCGTCGTAGGCGGCCACCCGGGTGCCCCAGAACTCGGTGACCGCGAGATGCGCGTACGTGCCCTGCAGCAGGCCCTCCAGCGGGCGCGGGTCGGGGCGCCAGGGGGCGTGGTAGCGGCCCTGGTCGGCCGGGTCGTAGAGGTCGTGGAAGTCCAGCACCGCACCCAGCTTGACGTGCTGGAACTCGTGCGCGACGAGCAGCGCGAGGATCGGCGCGGTGGCCGGGCGGGCGATCCCGACCGCGCCGAAGGCCTGCCGGGCGGCGGCGCTGACGTCCCGGCCGGCCGGACCGGGCCGCAGCGGGGTCAGGGTGCCGAGCCCGGCGGCGATCCCGGCCGCGTGGTCGGGCAGGTCACGGACGGTCAGCTCCCAGGCCTCACGCAGCGCGCCGGTCCAGCCGGCCAGCGCCTCGGCGGAGAGCCGGGGCTCGACCGGCCACTGGTGGCTGTCCCGCTGGGGGTCGGTGTCCTCCAGGGCCACCGTCCAGCCGGGCAGCGCGACGCGGCGGACCGGCTGCCAGCGCTCGTCGGCCTCCTGGTCCCAGCCGATCCGCAGCCGCTCGCCGTCGGGGGTGCGGACGGTGCAGCCCTCCGCCGTGCCGCGCAGCACGGCCGTGCCGCTGCCGCCGGTGAACAGCCGGCCCAGCGTGGGCAACTGGACGGCGCCGGCGCGCACCGGCAGCGCCAGCTCGTCCTGCCGGCCGGCCCGCAGCATCGCGGCGGCCGCCACCTCGGCCAGGCCGGCCTGGTCCGCGCCCGGCTCGCCGCGCAGGCAGCGCACCGCCCAGGTCCGCAGGTAGGGGTGGGCCAGCACCGCGTCCACCGCCTGCGGCGCGCGCTGGTCCAGCTCGGTGAGCAACGCCCAGGCCTCGCCCGGCGCGTCCGCTCCGACCGCCGCCAACAGGCCGCGGCTGAGCCCGAGTTCGGCCGCCGCCAGGGCCCGGACGGCGGCCTCGCCGCCGTGACCGCGGGCGAGCTCGTCGAGCTGGGGCTCGGTCAGCACCGGCGGCTGCGGCTCCCCGGCCGGCGGGGCGCCGGCCGCCTGGGCCGGCAGGACGGCGGCGGGAACGATCCGGTCCCGGATCGTGCCGATGAGCTGCATCAGGTCCCCGCAGAAGACGGACGGGTTGTCGAAGCCGCTGCCGGTGCGCCAGCGGTGCGCGTAGAGGCCGCCCCCGCAGCTGCGGACCACCGGGCAGGCCCGGCACTGCGCGCTGAGCCCGGCCAGGCCGGACTGCCGGGCCAGCATGCCCGGGTGCCGGGCGACCTCGTCGAGGCTGTGCCGGAAGACGTCGAAGCCGGTCGCGGGGGCGCCGTCGTAGGCGGTCTTCAGGCTGTCCGCCTGCTCCAGCGTGCCGTCCGTCTCGACCACCACCAGGTCGGCGGGGTCGAGGCCGAGCGACTCGGTGAGGCTGGAGGCGCCGCGCAGGGTGCGGTGCACGGAGTCGAAGGTGCGGACCGGCACCGGGCGGCCGTCGGCCTCCCAGCGCCGGTGGACGGCCAGCAGCCAGTCCGCGTACGGGGTGGGCCCGGCGCCGCCCGGGCGCGCGGGCGGGGTGTCCCAGGTGGCGTGCGGCAGCAGGAAGTCGATCCGGGGCGGTTCCAGCGCGACCAGCGCCCGGTACACCGCGATCGGGTCGTTCGCCACGTCGATGGTGCAGAGCAGGCCGGCGTAGAGGTGACGGTATTCGGGCCGGCGCAGCAGGGCGACGGCGGCCAGCACCTGCGGGTGGCTGCTGCGGCCGTCGGCGAAGCGCCGGTGCCGGTCGTTGGCGGCCCGGTCACCGTCGAGCGAGATGCCGACCTTGATGTCCAGCTCGGCGAAGAGCTCGCAGAACGCCTGGTCCAGCCGGACCCCGTTGGTATGGATCCGCAGGTCGAGCGCGCAGTCCGGCGGGAGCGCGGCGCGCAGGCTCTCGGCGGCCCGGCGCAGCAGCACCGGGCCGGCGAGCAGGGGTTCCCCGCCGTGCAGCACCACGTGGACGGCCGGCAGCCGGTGGGCGGCCGCGTGCTCCGCGATCCGCCGGGCCGTCTGGTCCAGCACCTCCGCGGCGATCGCCCTGGGCCGGCCCCGCCAACTGGTGTCGGCGTGTTCGTAGACGTAGCAGTGGTCACATGCCAGGTCACAGCGGCTGTGCACCTTCACCACGAACTGCGAGAAGGGGACCGCGGGGTGCGTCATGCGGATCTCCCGCCGAGGAGGTGGCCGCCCGAGGGGTGCGGTCAGATCGAGGAGTTGAAGGCCGCGACCGGGACCAGGCCCGAGTCGTCGGCGGGCAGCGCCCGTCGGTAGGCCGCCGTGAGCCGATCCGCGCCCTGGGCCGAGAGGGTCTCCAGTGGGACCCGGACGACCTGCTGCTCGATCTCGTCCACTGGCTTGACGTCCAGCATGGTAGGCATATCTGAGATCCCCTCAGAAATGATGCGCTTCAAGTGCATCGGGTGTGGGTAGAGAAGAGCATCGGGCGGATCCACGACACCCGAGCGTCCAAGGTATCCGCCCAACAGGCGATTATCACTCCCTGAAGTTGGCACACTTCGCCCCGGTTTGGCGCCGTGTGCTGCCGCGAGCTGCGCGGACGATCCCCGACGGGCCGATCGAAGTGAGCCGGTCAGCAGCCAGAACCACCCCCCAGGGTGAAATCGGGCTACGTCATTCGGCGTACCCGTGATCATGCCCGGTTACGCCGCCGTCCGCGCCGGCTGGACGCCCTGACAACGGTCGCGCCCCCGGCGCGCGAAACGGCGGAACCGGGGGCGCGCGGTACGTCGATCGCCCGGCCTCAGGGACAGAGCCGCTCGACCCGCCAGCCGTCCGGGGCCGCGGCGTAGCGCAGCCGGTCGTGCAGCCGGTTGAGTCGCCCCTGCCAGAACTCCACGGTCTCCGGCACCACCCGGTAGCCACCCCAGAACGGCGGCACCGGCACCCCCTCGCCCTCCGGGTAGCGGGTGGCCAACTCGGCGTACCGCCGCTCCAGCACCGCGCGGGAGTCCACCGGACTGGACTGCTCGCTCGCCCAGGCGCCCAGCTGCGAGCCGTGCGGCCGGGTCCGGAAGTACGCCGCGGTCTCGTCCCGGCCGGTCTTCTCGACCCGGCCGATGACGATCACCTGACGGTCCATCGGGTGCCACGGGAAGAGCAGCGACGCGTACGGGTTGACCGCCAGCTCGACGCCCTTGCGGGAGCCGTAGTTGGTGTAGAAGACGAAGCCGCGCCGGTCGAAGCCCTTGAGCAGGACGGTCCGCGAGCTCGGCCGCCCCTCGGCGTCCGCGGTGGAGAGCACCATCGCGTTGGGCTCGACGACCCCGGCCTGCTCGGCCTCGGCGAACCAGCGGACGAACTGGGCGACCGGGTCGGCGGCCAGATCCTGCTCGGCCAGGCCGGCCAGGGCGTACTGGCGGCGCATCGCGGCCGGATCGGGCACGGTACTCAGGGGCGCGGGCTGGGCGCGTTCCGGGGTCTGCACGTCAACATCATCCCGTACGACAAGCGACGGGCCGAGCTTCGCCTATGGAATCTCGACATCGAGAGATATGGTGTCTCGCCACCGCTTCGCCGCCCCTGCCTCGAAGATCTGTCCGGAATCGCCGGGTATGACCGGAAGATCCCCGGTCCATCGCCGGCTCCGGCGCGGAGGAAGCCGTCCCATAGGGGAAACATCACCGCAGTGGTGTATGGCGCAATGCACCCAGTGCCTGTCACTCTGGCACCGAGTGCCAAACACCCACTAACGGTCACAGGCCGCACCACCCACGGCGGCCGGCCGGTCACGTCACTGAGGAGCCGCGTGATGTCCGATTTCGTACCCGGGCTTGAGGGAGTCGTCGCCTTCGAGAGCGAGATCGCCGAGCCGGACCGCGAGGGCGGTGCGCTCCGCTACCGCGGCGTCGACATCGACGACCTGGTCGGCCACGTTTCCTTCGGGCACGTCTGGGGCCTGTTGGTGGACGGCCGTTTCAACCCCGGCCTGCCCGCCGCCGAGCCGTTCCCGATCCCGGTGCACTCCGGCGACATCCGGGTGGACGTGCAGTCCGCGCTCGCCATGCTGGCACCGGTCTGGGGCCTCAAGCCGCTGCTGGACATCTCCGCCGAGCAGGCCCGGGACGACCTCGCCCGGGCCGCCGTGATGGCGCTCTCCTACGTGGCCCAGTCGGCCCGCGGCCAGGGCCTGCCGATGGTCCCGCAGCGCGAGATCGACAAGGCCGAGACGGTGGTCGAGCGGTTCATGATCCGCTGGCGCGGCGAGCCGGACCCGAAGCACGTCAAGGCCGTCGACGCCTACTGGACGTCCGCCGCCGAGCACGGCATGAACGCCTCCACCTTCACCGCCCGGGTGATCGCCTCCACCGGCGCCGACGTGGCCGCCGCGCTCTCCGGCGCGGTCGGCGCGATGTCCGGCCCGCTGCACGGCGGTGCGCCGTCCCGGGTGCTCGGCATGATCGAGGAGATCGAGCGCACCGGCGACGCGGCCGGCTACGTCAAGAAGGCGCTGGACAAGGGCGAGCGGCTGATGGGCTTCGGCCACCGGGTCTACCGCGCCGAGGACCCGCGCGCCCGGGTGCTGCGCCGGACCGCCATGGAACTGGGCGCTCCGCGCTTCGAGATCGCCGAGGCGCTGGAGAAGGCCGCCCTGGAGGAGCTGCACAACCGCCGCCCGGACCGGGTGCTGGCGACGAACGTCGAGTTCTGGGCCGCCATCATGCTGGACTTCGCCGAGGTCCCGGCGCACATGTTCACCTCGATGTTCACCTGTGCCCGCACCGCCGGCTGGTCGGCGCACATCCTGGAGCAGAAGCGCACGGGCCGGCTCGTGCGTCCCTCCGCGCGCTACGTGGGTCCGGGCCCGCGCAGCCCGCGCGAGGTCGAGGGCTTCGAGGCCATCGCCGGCTGATCCGCGGCGCCGCCCGGCCCGGCGCGTTCCAGGTGAACGCACCGAGCCGGGCGGCGGCGCCTTCCGGGCCGCACGGCCGGAGACATCTCACCCCAGATGTCTCAACGGCCGGACAATCGGCGGACATCCACGATGTGGACCAGTAGGCTGCCCGGGTGGCCCAGATCCAGATCCCCGCTGACCTCAAGCCCGCCGACGGCCGTTTCGGCTGCGGCCCGTCCAAGGTGCGCCCCGAGGCCCTCCAGGCCCTCGCCGCCACCGGTACCTCGCTGCTCGGCACCTCGCACCGCCAGGCTCCGGTCAAGGACCTGGTGAAGCGCGTACGTGCCGGGGTGGCGAGCCTCTTCTCGCTCCCCGACGGCTACCAGGTGGTGCTCGGCAACGGCGGCTCGACCGCCTTCTGGGACATCGCCGCCTTCGGCCTGGTGCGCGAGAAGTCGCAGCACCTGACCTTCGGTGAGTTCTCCTCGAAGTTCGCCTCCTCGGTCAGGGCCGCCCCCTGGCTGGCCGAGCCGACCGTGGTCAAGAGCGAGCCCGGCACCCACCCGCTGCCGGTCGCCGAGGCCGGGGTGGACGTCTACGCGCTGACCCACAACGAGACCTCGACCGGCGTCGCGATGCCGATCCGCCGCCCGGCCGGCGCCGACCAGGACGCGCTGGTCCTGGTGGACGCCACCTCGGGCGCCGGCGGCCTGCCGGTGGACATCACCGAGACCGACGTCTACTACTTCGCGCCGCAGAAGTCCTTCGCCTCCGAGGGCGGTCTCTGGCTGGCCGTGTTCTCACCGGCCGCGCTGGAGCGGGCCACCTCGATCGCCGGCTCCGACCGCTACATCCCGCCGTTCTTCGACCTGCCGACCGCGATCGACAACTCCTCGAAGGACCAGACCTACAACACCCCGTCGATCTCCACCCTGTTCCTGCTGGCCGACCAGCTGGACTGGCTGAACGGCAACGGCGGCCTCGACTGGGCCGTCGCCCGTACGGCTGAATCCGCCGGGCACCTCTACGGCTGGGCCGAGAAGTCGCCGGTGGCCCGTCCGTTCGTCGCCGAGCCCTCGATGCGCTCCCAGGTGGTCGGCACGATCGACTTCGAGGACGGCGTCGACGCCGCCGCGATCGCCAAGGCGCTGCGCGCGAACGGGATCGTGGACACCGAGCCGTACCGCAAGCTCGGCCGCAACCAGCTGCGGATCGCGATGTTCCCGGCGGTCGACCCGGCCGACGTCCAGGCCCTCACGGCCTGCATCGACCACGTGGTCGAGCGGCTCTGACCCGGTACCGGTGGAGGGGGTCAGCGCCCCCTCCACCGGTCACTTCAGCAGGTCACTCCAGCAGGTCACTTCAGCAGGGAGCCGATCACCACGGCTGCCAGCAGCAGCACCAGAGCGCCGGTGACGATACGCATACGAGTCTTGGGGTCCACAGTCCCCGAGCGTACCCGGGTCGCCCTCAGCCCGTGCGGGCGGCCGGTTCGGCCCCGGCCAGCGGCCAACTGCGCAGCACCGTGTAGCGCGACCGCCCGCCCGTGAAGTCGCTGCGGACCAGGTGGAACTCCGCCACCTCCCACTCGGTGCCGCGGAAGTCCGCCAGCGCCGCCGCCTCCTCGCGCAGCGCGCCACGCCGCCGGTGACGCCCGGAGCGGGCCACCGTGAGGTGCGGGTGGAACGAGAACTCGCCCTCCCCGCAGCCGAGTTCATCGGCCACCTGGGTCACCGCGCGGGCCAGCGCGTGCAACGCCCAGGTCTCCCCGTCCAGTCCGACCCAGAGCGTCCGGTCACCGAACCGCCCGCCGCCGGCCAGCCGCAGTCGATGCGCCCGGTAGCCGGCGGCAGCCTGGGCCAACCCGTCCTCCAGCGCGGGCACCCGCTCCTCGGCCACCTCACCGAGGAAGGCCAGCGTCAGGTGCCAACCGTCGACCGGCGCCCAGCGCAGCTCGGCGGCGCCCGGCAGCGCGCGCAGCGGCGCGACCTCGGCGGCGAGCTCCGCGAGCGCCCGTTCGGGCGGCATCACGGCCACGAAGAGCCTCATGGCTCCATCCTGCCCCGCCCTCTCCGCTTCCGCTCCGAGCGGGCCGGAAGCGGAGAGGGCGGGAAAGGAGTGCGGCCTCAGCAGGCGGTCGCCAGCTCGGACGCCGGCTTCGCCGCCTGGCGCGGCACGAAGGCCACCACCCGGCTGCCCCGGTGCAGGTCCACCCGCAGCCGCAGGTCGGCGCAGCGCGCCAGCACCAGGCCGACCGAGACCGCCGCCACCGCGGAGACCGCGCCGCAGGCCAGCAGGCCCACCCGGGCGCCGTAGGCGCTGGTCACCCAGCCGACCAGCGGCGCGCCGATCGGCGTCCCGCCGGTGAAGACCAGCACCAGCAGGCCCATCACCCGACCGCGCATCTCCGGCTCGGTGGCGAGCTGGATGAACGAGTTGACCGAGGTGTTGAAGGTCAGCCCGCAGACCCCGACCAGGGTCAGCAGCACCGCGAAGGCCCAGTAGTCGGGCGCACCCGAGGCGGCCACCTCCAGCACGCCGAAGCCCACCGCGGCACCGACCAGCCAGCGCAGCCGCGGGGCACCGCGGCGCGCCGCGTAGAGCGCGCCGGCCAGCGAGCCGAGCGCCATCGCGGTGTTCAGCAGGCCGTACTGGCCCGGACCGACGTGGAACGTGCCGTACGCGAAGCCCGACAGCAGGGTCGGGAAGTTGAACCCGAAGGTCCCGATGAACCCGGCCAGCACCAGCGGCCACATCAACTCGGGACGCTCGCGCACGTAGCGCAGTCCCTCGCGGAGCTGGCCCCGCTCGCGCGGAATCCGTTCCACCGGCCGGAGTTCGCTGGTCCGCATCGCCAGCAGGCCGCCGATCACGGCCGCGAAGGAGAGCGCGTTGAGCGCGAACGCCCAGCCGCTGCCGACCGCCGCGATCAGCAGACCGGCCACCGCCGGGCCGACCAGGCGGGCGGTCTGGAAGTTGGCCGCGTTCAGGCTGACCGCGTTGCTGAGGTGCTCCGGGCCGACCATCTCGGAGACGAAGGCCTGCCGGGTCGGGGTGTCCACCACGGTGACCATGCCGAGCAGCAGCGCGAAGGCGTAGACGTAGTACGCGGTCACCACACCGCTCATGGTCATCGCGGCCAGGCCGGCGGCCAGCAGACCCATGGTGCCCTGGGTGACGACCAGCAGCCGGCGCTTGGGCATCCGGTCCGCGAGCACGCCGCCGAACAGGCCGAGCAGCAGCGTGGGCAGGAACTGCATGGCGGTGGTGATGCCGACCGCGAGCGGACTGTGGGTGAGGCTCAGCACCAGCCAGTCCTGCGCGATGCGCTGCATCCAGCTACCGGTGTTGCTGACGATCTGGCCGGCGAAGAAGTACCGGTAGTTGCGCACCCGCAGGGAGGAGAACATCCCTCCGGGTCGGGTGAAGCGGGCCCCGGTGGGGCCGGTCGCCCCGCTGGGGCCGGATGCGACGGGGGAGTCCGCCGCGGTCCGTTCGCAGGGGTCGTCGTCGCCGGGCAGGTTCACCGGCGAGGGCACCGCGGCGGCAGCGGCCGGCGGTACGGGGGTGGTGGTCGAGGTCTGGGCGGTGGTGTCGTCGGGACGGGTTGCGGCGCTGGCGGCGGCCGGCGTGGTCACGTTCTTCTCCCCTCGGTGCGCGGCTGTGGCCGCGCTGCTGGTTTTCCTGGACTGGGCTGCGGTGATGCCGTGTCCTCTCGTTCCGACCCGGCGGGTACTTCCCGCCGGGGCCGTCCCCCGGTGGCCGGGTCCGTCCCGGCCGGGGGCCAACAGGTGCTACGGGTTTTGCGGGCTTGGCAGTTCTTGCGGGTGTCGCAGGTGTGGCCGATCCCACACCGGTGTCACGGGTCCTACAGGTGCGCGAGCTTGTAGAGCGCGGGAGCCGCCGCGCGGATCGTCTCCCACTCCTCCTCGGTCAGTCCGGAGGCCAGGTCCGCGAGCCAGGCGTTGCGCTGCCGGCGGCTCTCGACGAGGATCTCCTCGGCCTGCTCCGTCATGCTGACCACCACCTGGCGGCGGTCGTCCGGGTGCGGCTCGCGCCGCACCAGGGCCTTCTCCTCCAACATCGCGATGATCCGGGTCATCGACGGCGGCTGGACGTGCTCCCGCCGCGCCAACTCCCCCGGGGTGGCGCTGCCGCACCGGGCGAGCGTGCCGAGCACGCCCATCTCGGTCGGGCTGAGCGACTTCTCGACGTGCTGGTGCCGCAGGCGGCGGGCAAGGCGCATCACGGACGACCGCAGCTGACTGACGGCAGCGAGGTCGCCCTCGGACATCTCGGGCATGTGCTTAGCTTAGCTCATTACTCTTCCTAACAAAAACTGATTAACGTTTCTCCACCCCCAGGTCGGGCGCGGTTCACCTCGCGCGCCTTGGATTGACCGCATCAGAGCACGGTCCGACCTTGCTTTCCTTGGGAACCGCCGGCGGCACCGGGGCCCGGACTGCGCCATTCCGGCGACACGCGGCACGCAGCAGGAGAATCGTTTCCCCTCGAGTCGGTGACTCTAGGGTTTCGCCCAGAAGCCCTGAGCAACCAGAAAGAGGGGTCCCTCATGCGTGTCCGCCAGACCGTCGCCGCCGCGCTCGGCGCGCTCGCGCTCGTCGTCGCCGTGCCCAACTCCGCCTACGCGGCCACCGGCACCTTCGAGTACAGGGACGGTATCGGCCTCCCCCAGGTGCTCCTCAACCCGCAGAGCCGCGACTGCATCGACCTGCCCGGGGCGACCGACGAGCTGCCGGCCTTCGCCCCGAAGAACTTCACCGACGCCACGGCCACGGTCTTCCTCGACTTCGACTGCGCGGGCGACACCTCCTACGTGATGCCCCCCGGCAAGCAGCTGGGCGACCGCCTCAAGCTCCGCTCGGTCGTCTTCTCCTGAGACCTCAGCGCGGGAAGGCCCGGCGGGCGCGCCAGCTGGTGTGTTCCCGGGCCACCGTGTCCTCGACGTCCCCGGCCAGCCGCGACCAGGCGGCCTCGGCGTCCGGCCCGGCGAGGTCCAGCGTCGACAACTTGCCCCACACCACGTCCAGTTCCTTCGCCGCCAGCTGGTACGCCGACACCAGCGGGCGCAACTGCTTCAGCTGGGTCCAGGCGATCACCGCGGTGGCCCCCGCCGAGCAGGCGCCGAACAGGTCGAGCGAGAGCGCCCCGGCGGCCTGCGCCACCGCGGCCGCCACACCGAGGATCATCAGGGCGGCGATCCCGAGCCCCCAGGAGACCGACTGCGACTCGCAGGCGTCGGCCTTGGCCCGGTACCAGGTGCGCTGACCCTCAACCCGCAGCCGCAGGTAGAACATGCGCCGGGCCATCAGGCTCGATGCGCGCAACTCCCGCATGCCCTCGGTGATCTCGGGCACGGCACCGGGAGAGATCACCCCGGAGTCCTCGAACGCCCGCAACACGTCGGCCACTTGCTCCCGGTAGTCCTCGTCCACCTCCGGCGAGTTCGCCGGACCGTCGAACGGCCGGGCCCGCACGGTGTACTTCCAGGCCAGTGTCTTCACCGACTCGGCCGCCGCCCGGGCCTCGTGCCAGCGCGCCTGCGGGTTGCTCTGCCGCAACCGGGTCCAGAAGTATCCGGCCACCAGGAACGCCGCCACCGACACCAGCGGCGCGAGGTCGGTCCGCCCGTGCTTCGGCGCCCCGACCACCGCGCTGACCACGGCGGCGGCCACCAGCATGAGGATCAGCCCGCGGTACCAGCGCAGCGCCTGCCGCTGACCGGAAATCGACGCCTGGTCAGCCGTCTGGAACGACTCGGGCAGGAAGTCCGCCTCGCCGATCACGGTTGGGTCCCATCGCGCCATCAGCCAGTGCCCCCTCACGACTCACCGGCCAGTATGCCCATCTCCCAACTCCAATACACAGCACGCTTTTCGGTCATCCACCGGACCGACCGAACCACCCACTTGATCAGCGTCTCCCCCGGCCCTGGTATATCTGTCGCCCTCGAACCATCAACCGGGCCCGACCACGGCCCTGAGGGGAAATCCATGCGGGAGCGTTCTGACGCCCCGATACGTCGGCTGCCCGGCCTGGCCGGGCGGCTCGCGGCCGTCGCCGCACTGACCAGCCTGGCGGGTGGCCTCGCGGCCCCCGCCCAGGCCGCCGCCCCTCACGCGTCCGCCGCGCCGGGAGTGGCGGTCCCGGGCGACCTCACCGGGGCCGGCTTCCCCGACGACATCGTGATCTCGGGCAACGCGAACGCCTCGTCGTTCTACGTGTTCTCCAACGGCGCCGCGCCGTACCGGGCCTCGGACGACGCGCACAGCCCGGAGCACAACAGCTGGGACCGGTACCTCGTCACCCACCGCGGCAGCCTCACCGGCTCCCGGACCGACGACCTGTTCGCGCTGAGCCAGGCCTCGCACAAGCTCTACCTCTACCCGAACGACGCCAACTACGGTGGGACGTCGGGTCACTTCACCCACCCCGAGCACGCGATGACGATCGCCAAGCCCGCCTGCTCCGGCGCCGACTGCACCGGCTACGACCCGACGTGGAACTCCACCACGCAGCTGGTCGCCAGCGACGGCATCGAGAACTCCGCCGGCCTGCCCGATCTGATCACCGTCGAGAACGGCAAGCTCTGGTACTACCCCGGCCGGGCGGACACCATCCTGGGCAACCCCGTGCTGCTCGGCAGCGGTGACTGGTCCAGGACCACCGTCGTCGCGCCCGGCAAGGTCAACGGCGCTCCCACCCTGTGGGTTCGCGACACCAACACCAGTGCGCTGGTCAGCCGCACCCTGGCGTTCAACGCCGACGGCACGCCCACCGCGCTGCTCACCCCGCCGGTCGCGTCGAGCATCCAGTCCGGCCTGCCCGGCGCCGGCCCGCTCTGCCTCCAGATCCTCGCCGGGGCGACTGCCGCCGCCTGTCCCGCGGCCCCCGGGCCCGACCTCAGCTGGGTGCTCGGCACCGACGGCACGCTGCGCACGGATGGTCAGTGCCTGGACTCCGCCGACCACGTCGTCGGCACCACGCATGAGCTGACCGAGCAGAACTGCGACGGCCGGCCGACCGAACGGTGGCAGCCCGGCCCGTCCGGCTCCCTGATCGCCGCTCAGGGCGGCCAGTGCCTCACCGCCGCGATCTCGGGCGACGGCAGCTGGGCAGCGGTGACCCTGACCACCTGTGTCGGCTCGGCCGGCCAGAGCTGGGGCAGCGCAGGGTCGGGTCAGGGCCTCGGTCCGCTGCCCACCCAGCAAGCGGTGGCCGCGCAGAGCATCCAGCAATACCTCAACAGCTCCACCGCATCCATCTCGTCGGGCGGTGACGCGAACGGGACCATCAACCCAGGCCTGTTCGTGACCGACATGGACGTCTACGAGTACCCCGGTGAGCCGGCCGCAGCCGACGGAACGCCGAACCTCGGTGCGCGTCAGTCGCTCGGCATCGAGGTCCCGGAGCTGCGTTCATCGATAGGTGCCGCCCATCCCGGGACCTCCACGGTGTACACGGACTACCCCCTGTACTCGGCCTGCGCGCGGCTGGGCCTGGACGACAACGGCAACCTGGTGCTGACCGAGCTCAAGACCGGCCGGCAGCTCTTCTCCGCCGATGTCCAGAGCCCCAACGGCCCTGGCTACCTGGACGTGTCGGCCGCCGGCCTCACCCTGTACGACGGCAACGGCAAGCTGCTGTGGTCCGCCGGCCCGGCCAACGAGGGCACCAACGCGACGCTGACCCTCCAGGACGACTGTGACCTGGTCCTGCGGGACAGTTCCGGCACCCCGGTCTGGTCCACCCGTACCTACGACGCGAGTTACGACACCACCGGCCAGGTCGTCGCCCCCGGCACCACCCTGCAGTCCGGCACCACCATCACCGCCGCGCAGACCAAGCTCAGCATGCAGCCGGACGGCAACCTCGTCCTCTACTCGCAGCGCAGCGGCCAGCCGCTCTGGTCCACCGGCACCTACGGCAACCCCGGTGCCCACGCCGTGCTGCGGAACGACGGCGGCTTCCTGGTCCTCGCCGCCGGCGACGCCACCCTGTGGTCCAGCGGCACCTCGGGGAACCCCGGCGCGCACCTGACCGTGCAGAACGACAGCAACGTCGTCCTGTACGACACCGACGACAAGCCGCTCTGGAACAGCGGCACTTACTACGCCAACCCGGCCCTGCTCGGCCACGCCATCACCAGCGGCGGCACCGTGGAGTCCGGTACCGACATCGGCTGGAGCCGCGGCAGGCTGAGCATGCAGGCCGACGGCAACCTGGTGCTCTACACCACCAACAACCGCGCGGTCTGGAACACCGGGACCTACGGTCACCCCGGCGCCTACCTGACCATGCAGACCGACGGGAACCTCGTCCTCCACAGCGCCACCGGCAGCGCACTCTGGTACAGCGGCACCTACGGCAACCCCGGCGCCCAGGCCGTGATGCAGAACGACGGCAACTTCGTCATCTACACCGCCGACGGCAAGGCCATCTGGTCCACCAACACCTACGGCGTCTGACCCCGCAACACCCCGCGGCCCGGCACTCCGGCAGTGCGGGGCCGCGGGGTGTTGCGCGGGCCCTCCCTGCGGATCCGTCCTTGGTCCTTGGTATACCTATCGCAGCTCATCACTGATCAGGCCTGTTCAGGCCCCAGGGGGAGGAACCCATGCGGGAGCGTTCAAGCGCCCCGAGACACCGCCTGTCCACCACCACCGGACGGCTGGCGGCCATCGCCGCACTGACCACCATCGCGGCCGGCCTCGCCGGGCCCGCGTACGCCGACGGGCGTGGCCCCGCGCCCACCAACTCCGGTACGGCCACCACCGCCCAGGCCGCGCCCGCCGCCGCCCGCCCCTCGACCAGCTCGGTGCTCGGCGGCGGTTCGGACACCCAGCTCGCCGCGGGCGCCAGCATGTCCTCGGGCTGCGCGCAGTTGACCCTGCAGAGCAGCGGCAACCTGGTGCTGACCGAGCTCAAGACCGGCAAGGTGCTCTTCACCACCAACGTCCAAGCCACCAACGGCGCGGGCTTCCTCAACGTGTCGACCGCCGGCCTCACCCTGTTCGACGGCAGCGGCCGACTGGTGTGGCAGGCCGGTCCGTCCGCCGAGGGCGGCAACGCGACGCTCACCGTGCAGGACGACTGCAACCTCGTGTTGCGCAACGGCTCCGGCACCCCGGTCTGGTCCACCCGCAGCTACAACGCGAAGTACGACACCACCGGCCAGGTCGTCACCGCCGGCACCACCCTGCAGTCCGGCACCACGGTGACGGCCGCGCAGACCAAGCTCAGCATGCAGCCGGACGGCAACCTCGTCCTCTACTCGCTGCGCAGCGGCCTGCCGCTCTGGTCCAGCGGTACCTACAACCACCCCGGCGCGTACGCCTTCGCCCAGCGTGACGGCAACTTCGTGATCTACGGCGCCGACGGCACCGCGCTCTGGTCCACCTGGTCCTGGGGCAATCCCGGCTCGCACCTGACCGTGCAGAACGACAGCAACGTCGTCCTGTACAACGCCGACGACAAGCCGGTCTGGAACAGCGGTACCTACTACGCCAACCCGGCCCAGCTCGGCACGGCCATCACCAGCGGCAGCACCGTGAAGTCCGGCGCCGCCGTCGCCTGGAGCCACGGCACGCTGAGCATGCAGGCCGACGGCAACCTCGTGCTCTACACCACCAACAACCGCGCGGTCTGGAACACCGGGACCTACGGTCACCCCGGCGCCTACCTGACCATGCAGACCGACGGAAACCTCGTCCTCCACAGCGCCACCGGCAGCCCGCTCTGGTACAGCGGCACCTACGGCAACCCCGGCGCCCAGGCGGTCATGCAGAACGACGGAAACTTCGTCATCTACACCGCCGACGGCAAGGCCGTCTGGTCCACCAACACCTACGGCGTCTGACCCCGTCCACGCGGCAACACCCCCGGCGGCCCGGCACTCCCGCAGTGCCGGGCCGCCGGCGTGGGTGCACACGAGCGGTGGCCGGCCGCCCGGGTCGACGGCCCGTCAGGCCGGTGTCGGGGCATTCGCGGGGAGCGCCTGCTCACACCAGATGATCTTTCCGTTCGCGGTCTGTCGCACGCCCCACCGCTGCGTGAGCTGCGCGACGAGCAGCAGTCCACGACCGCCCTCGTCGAGCACGCGGGCTCGGCGCAGGTGCGGTGCGGTACTGCTGCCGTCGGTCACCTCGCAGATCAGCGTCCGGTCGTGGATCAGCCGCAGCCGGATGGGCGCGCCACCGTACCGGACGGCGTTGGTGACCAGCTCGCTGACGACCAGTTCGGTGACGAAGGCGGCCTCGTCCAGGCCCCAGGCCGACAGCCGGCGGCTGGCGTCCGCGCGGATCCCGGCCACCGCCGCGGGATCGACGGGCACCTCCCAGGTGGCGACCCGCCCGCCGTCGAGGCGCCGGACCCGGGCCAGCAGCAGGGCGGCGTCATCGGCGGGGCGCTCCGGCAGCAGGGATTCGACGACCCGGTCGCACTGGGCGTCCAGGGAGAGTTCCGGGATGGCGAGCACCCGCCGCAGCTCGTCCAGCCCGGTGTCGATGGCACGCTGCCGGGACTCGACCAGGCCGTCGGTGTAGAGGGCGAGCAGGCTCCCCTCGGGCAGGACCGCCTCGACCGCCTCGAACGGAAGCCCACCGAGGCCGAGCGGGGGTCCGGTCGGCAGGTCCAGGACGGCCGGAGTGCCGTCCGGGTGGGTCAGGACGGGTGCCGGGTGTCCGGCGCGGGCCAGGGTGCAGCGCCCCGACACCGGGTCGTAGATCGCGTAGAGGCAGGTGGCGCCGATGTCCCCGGCCACGGCGAGGTCCGCGTCCGTCTCGGATTCGGCGGCCAGCCGGATGACGAGGTCGTCGAGCTGGGTGAGCAGCTCGTCCGGAGCCAGGTCGACGTCGGCGAGCGTCCGCACCGCGGAGCGCAGCCGGCCCATGGTCGCGGAGGCGTGGATGCCGCGCCCGACCACGTCGCCGACGACGAGCGCCACCCGCGCGCCGGACAGCGGGATCACGTCGAACCAGTCGCCCCCCACCCCCAGCCGGGGATCCGCCGGCAGGTACCGGAAGGCCGCCTCCACGGCGGACTGCGCCGGTGGCCGCCGGGGCAGCAGGCTGTGCTGCAGGGTGAGGGCCGCCGTGCGCTCGCGGTTGAAGCGCCGGGCGTTGTCCAGGGAGACGGCGGCCCGGGCGACCAGCTCCTCCGCCAGAGCCAGGTCATCGGTCTCGAACGGTTCGGGGCGCCGGTAGCGGACGAAGTCCGCCACGCCCAGCGTGATGCCCCGCGCGATCACCGGCACCTGGATCCACGAGTGGAACCCGTACCTGCGGCTCCTGGCCGAACGCGCGGGGTCCTCCGCCACCCAGGCGCCGATGGCCCGGTCCAGCACCGAGTGCAGCTCGGACCGCCCGGTCGCCAGGCAGCGGGCGTGCGGCGAGTGCTCCGTGTAGAGGTCGACCTCGCCCACCCTGACCACGGACTCCGGCGTGCCCTCCAGGAGCGAGTGGTGCGCCACCCGGCGCAGCACCGCGCCCGTGATCGGCCCCGGGAGCGGCTCGTCCCCGCTCAGCAGGGTCTCCAGCAGGTCGACGCTGACGAAGTCGGCGAGCCGGGGTACCGCCACCTCGGCCAGTTCCTGCGCCGTACGGCCGATGTCCAGGGTGGTGCCGATGCGCGTGCCGGCCTCGTTCAGCAGCTTCAGCCGGTCCTGGGCCTCCGCGGCCCGACCGGCCAGCGCACGGAGTTCCGTGGTGTCCCGCAGCGTGGCCACGGACCAGGAGGGCCCACCGTGGACCGCCGTGGGCCGGAGGTTGACGGCCAACAGGCGGTCCCCGGCCGGGTGCACCTCGTCGGTGACCGCGCGCCCGGACGCCAGCAGCGCGGCCATCTCAGGGGCCAGGCCCAGGTCGCGCAGCGGCAGCCCCTCCACGGGCGCTCGCAGGCCGAGCAGCTGACGGGCCTCGTCGTTGGCCAGCACCAACCGCTGGTCCGCGTCCAGGATCAGCACACCCTCGCGGACCGCGTGCAGGACGGCGTCGTGGTGCTCGTACATCCGGGTCATCTCGACCGGCCCCAGGCCGTGGGTCTGGGACCGCACCCGCCTGCTCACCACCGCCGCCCCGCCCGTGGCGAGAGCCAGCACGACCGCCGCGGCGCCGAACAGGAGTGGCAGCTGACGGTCGACCCTGGCGCCGATGTCCACCGTCTGCACGCCCGTGGAGACGATGCCGACCACGGCGCCGTGCGCGTCGGTGATGGGAACGAGGGCTCGCACCGCGTCCCACGGCCTGCCCTTGAAGACCTCGGTGAGGGGCTGCCCGGCCGCCGCCCGTCCGACGTCGCCCTGGGCACGCTGGCCGATCAGTTTCGGTACCGGGTCGGTGAGACGGATGCCGCTCGTGCTCAGCACGTCGACGAAGTCGACACCGGAACCCCGCTGGGCCGCCACGGTGAGCGGCTCGAGGACCGACGTGGGATCGGGCGAGCGCAGCGCCGGCGCCAGGCCCGGGGAGTGCGCGAAGCCCTCCGCGACAGCGAGTGACCGGTGGCGGGCGTCGTTCCGGGCGTCGTACGTGGTCTTGAGCACCAGGGCCGCGATCGCGGCGGCCGCAAGCAGCACGAGGACCGCCAGCTGCCAGACGAACGCCTGACCAGCGACGCTCCGCAGGCTGAAGAGCGAGGCCAGGGACTCCTTCCAGGACCGGCCGCCGGGTCGACGTGGGGCCGGGCCACCGTCTCCGGCCTCACGCCCTCGCTCGGGGCCCGAGTGGCCCCGCCGATGGCCTGGCTCCCTGTCGGGCGGCGGGCGGCGCGACGGCCAGGGCAGGCGACGGAAGACCGGAAACCGACCCAACCTGTACATATCGTCATTTCTAGCATCTGCCCTCATTCCGGACCGCCGACGCGGCGGGGTCCGGTGGGCAGGCGCCGTCACCACCCTCGCGCCAGCCTCGATCACGGCAAGTGACGGCGCGAGTGATCGCGATCAGACCGTGCCGAAGCGGCCCGCCTTGATGCCGTCGACGAACGCGGCGAAGGAGCCGGCGGGGAAGAGCAGCGCGGGGCCGTCTGGGTCCTTCGAGTCGCGAACCGGGGTGACGCTGTGGAAGCCGTCGGCGACCTCGATGCACTGACCGCTGTTCCCACCGGAATAGGTGGACTTGCGCCATGGGGCGCCCGGAAGTTCCTTGGGCGGCAGCATGTTGATCATCCCTTCCAGGATGGAGCGGATCAGGCGGGCCGACTCACCCACACTCAACGCATGGGCTTTTGCCTGATCATAGCGGCGTAGCCACTTCTGATACTCCGTCTGATCAGTAATGAGGTGTCCGCGCGTAAGGCTTTCGGAATAGACCACATGCCGACCATCTGCCATCTCAAGCAGGTTGATTGAGACACCCGGCCCAGCCAACTCGCCCAGCTCGAACGGAAGTACTTGCACGGTGATGTTGGGCCGCCGAAACGCCGCGAGGACTGCCTGGAGCTGCCGGTACATCACCACTGGGCCGCCGACCCGGCGACGAAGAGTATCCTCGTCGAGCAGGAGGTCCAGTGTCACGCTCTGATCGAACAGGCGCTGCTGCCGCTCCAGACGCGCCGTCACGCGCTCATCGATCTCAGCCGGAGTAGCGGTGGGATCGAAGTCGATGAAGAGCGCCCGCATGTACTCCTCGGTCTGCAGGAGCCCCGAGATGCGGCCCGTCTGCATCTCCCGGATCGCCCGGGCCCGCCGTTCGGCTTCGACGAACGCCCGGAACCAGTCGGGGTAGAGATCCTGCGACTCACACTCAATCGCGGGGATCATTCGGCTCAACACTCCTTGTGTGCCCAGGATTTGGTCTGCCGATTTGGCAAAGTCGGCCGTCGGCGTCCGTCGGGTGTTCTCGATCGCCGAGATCCAGGACTGATCGCAGTGCATCCGGCTCGCGAGCTCGGCCTGGGTCATCAGCGCGACCGACTCACGCCAGTGCCTCAGCTCGGCGCCGAACCGTTCGGCCGCGCTGTTGGCCGTCGTCGAGTCCGTCGTCACCCGTCTGCGAGGTGCCATCTCCCGCCGTCCTCTCTATGACAGATCGTCCGTCCTGCGGAAACGCTTGGTAGTCGGTTCGTCACCGGCCGACACTCAGTGTGACCCCGGCCGGCCCGACCTGTCCCGGGGTTCGTGGACAAAACACCTCGGGAGGACTTCATGTCGCACACCAGGCCGACCCCCGTACCGGACACGGCCCAGCTCCGCCAGGAACTGGACCACCGAGCGGAAGCGGAGTTGGCGGTGAGAACCCTTGTCCGAGCGTTGGAGGTGGCCGGACTCCCGCCGCTGGTCGGCCTGGAGGCGTTCCGGATCACCAACACCCGGCACGGCGCGCACGTCGAGCTCGGCGGCTGCGGCGCCCGGACGCTGCTGGCCATCGCCGAGCACCTCCTGGCGCACGCGCTCTGCGTCGCCCGGGTCATCCCCGGTGTGGCGGTGCCCGCTGGACTGGCCGAACTGCCCACTGTGCGGTCGGGGTTGAGCAAGTGAGCCGGATGACGATCCGCACCTACCGGATCACCACCACCGGCGAGCGGATCGACCTGGCCCCCGAAGCGACCTACCGGGCCGACCGCCGCGGCAGCTTCGCCCCGCTCGGGAACGGCCCGTGCGCGTGTCCCCGCTGCGGATGCACCGGGCCCCAGGAGTACGACCGCGGCCGCGAAGCCTTCCACGCCTCGGTCGCGAACGGCCTGCGCGACCTCGCCCGCTCACCGCTCAACACCGATCAGCTCCCGAGAGGCCCGCACACGTGACCGCCCCCGCCACCCCGCTCGAACAGCTCACCACCGTCGACCCCACGTGGCGCAGGGTCGCCGAGGCCGTGCCCCGGGAAGCCTTCCCCTCCAACGCCTTCGACGAGCTGGCCCTGCCGATGTGGCAACGGCTCGAAGTCCGCAGCGGTCACCGGGTGTTGGAGATCGGCACCGGCACCGGCTACTCCGCGGCCCTCGGCGCGCACCGGCTCGGCGACCAGAACATCGTCAGCGTCGAGGCGGACCCCGAGGCCGCCGACCGTGCCGCGACCGCGCTCAGGACCGCCGGGTACTGCCCCACGCTGGTGGTCGGGGACGAACTCGACGGCCACGCCGGAGCCGGCCCGTACGACCGGCTGATCGCCACCCGCGCGGTCCGCTACCTGCCGCACCGCTGGCTCCACCAGGTGAAGCCGGGCGGGAGGATCCTCGCCACGCTGTCCGGTTGGTCGCACGGCTCCGGGCTCGCCCTGCTCACCGTCACGGCACCCGGCCACGCCGCCGGCCGGTTCCTGCCCGACTGCCCGAACCTCCCACTGGCCCGGTCCCACACGCCGCCGCCCCGGCGGAGCGTCACCCTCGCCCCCGGCGACCAGCGGCCCAGCCGGATCGACCCCGCCACACTCGACACCTGCACGGGCGCCTGGGTGGCCCAGCTCGGCGCCCCCTCGGCGGAGCGCACGGGCGCGGGCGAGCGCCAGATCCTGCTGGACGTCGCCACCGGCTCGCAGGCCCGCACCGAACCGAACGTCGCCGGCGGCTGGACCGTCACCCAACGCGGACCGCTCCGCCTCTGGGACCAGGTGGAGCACGCGGTCCTCCAGTGGCAGCGCCAAGGCGCGCCGCGGCAAGGGGAGTTCGGGATCACGGTGACGCCACGAGGCCAGCTGGTCCGGCTCGGCGCCGAGGACGGCCCCGGCTGGCAGCTGCCGGTCTGAGCGGCCGGGAGCCGGAGTCGGCAAGGGCCGGGGTTCAGCGAGCCGACGAGGCGGGCTGAGCGTCCAGCGCGGTGCGGAGCCAGTCGTGGGCGGCGCCCATGGTCGGCTCCGGCGGGCCGGACAGCTCGGCGGCGAGCTGCCAGTAACGGCCGATCAGCGGATCCGCGGTCCGCGCGAGCCGGACGCCGAGCTGCCGGCGGAAGGCGGGCGTGTCCCGGGTGCCGCGGGAGTGGGCGTGCGCGGCGACGAAGCAGTCGAGCGCCTCGCCCTGATACGGCTGCCGCCGCGCCCGCAGGTCGGCCGAGGCCAGCGCGTACGCCTCGCCGAGCCCGTCGTAGAGCACGGCCGGGCGCTCGCCCTCGTGCCGGGCCTCGGGTCGGCACTGGTCGCTGTCGAACCGGGCCCGTGAGGTCAGAGCGTGCAGCCGGGCGAAGGCCAACACCTGGGCCGGGGTCGGATCCGCGGGCGGCTGCGGCACCGCCGCCTCGACGATCGCGGAGACCAGCCGGGCCGGCAACCGCGCGGGCAGCAGGCGACGCCAGAAGCGTGCCGGGGCGTCCGTACCGGGCGGAGTGGTCATGGCACCGACCAGGTGCAACCGGTCGGCGCGCTCCTCGGCGGGGCAGTCCCGGAGCAACTGGAGCGCGGCCTCCCGCCACCGCAGGGCGGCCAGTTGCGAGCCGACCTGCCGCAGCTGGCCGGCGATGACGTCCTCCAGCGCGTCCTCTTCCGCCAGGACCCGGCCCACCTCCGGGACCGGCAGGTCGAGGGTGCGCAGCGCGCGGATCATGCGCAGCCGGTCGAGCGCCTCGAGGCCGTACCGGCGGTGTCCCCCGGCACTGCGGACGGCCTCGGGCAGCAGGCCGCGATCGGAGTAGAAGCGGACGGTCTTGACGGTGACGCCCGCGCGCTCGGCGAGCTCTCCGATACTCCAGGTGCCGGACAAGACTTGAACCTCCCTCAGGGGGAGTTCCTACCGTACCGGGGAGCGCGGAGCACCGCGCGGGAGGAGGAGACCATGACGACGTTCGTGCTGGTGTCGGGTGGCTACACCGGCGGCTGGATCTGGCGTGAAGTGACCGTTCGGCTGCGGGAGTCGGGATCGGAGGCGCACCCGGCGACGCTCACCGGCCTCGGCGACCGCCGGCACCTGGCGGGACCCGGCACCGACCTGGAGACGCACATCGAGGACCTGGTGCAGCTGATCGACCACGTGGACGCCGGCGACGCGGGGCTGGTGCTGGTCGGGCACTGCTACGGCATCTACCCGGTGCTCGGCGCCGCCGACCGGCGCCCGGAGCGGATCGCCCGGGTCGTCTACCTGGACGCGCCGATGCCGGAGGACGGCCTCTCGGTGCTCGAGCAGACGCCCTGCGAGCTGCGCGAGCGGGTGCGGCAGCGGGCCGGGGCGTCCGGGGACGGCCGGTCGATCCCCCCGCCGCCACTCGAGGACCGGGAGATCTGGGGGAGCCTGGCCGGCATCTCCGAGGACGCCCGGGCCCGGCTGGTCCGCCTGGCCGCACCGCAGCCGCTGGGCACCCTCACCCAGCCGCTGCGGCTGTCCGGAGCGGTCGCCGCGATCCCGACGTCCGGGGTCTTCTGCACGGACAACGGCCTGAGCATCGCCATGGCCCGGAGCCTGGTGGCCACCGGCGACCCGCGCTTCCAGGTGCTCGCCGACCCCCGGGTGGGTTTCTTCGAACTCCCCACCGGGCACTGGCCGATGCTCTCCTCCCCCGTCGAACTCACCGACGTCCTGCTCCGGGCCGCCGCGGGCGAGGGGCACCGGCTGGCCGGCCCGAAGGCGGCGCCACCCGTGGAGCGGAACGTCCGCGCGTAGGCGCCACCGGCGCCGCGGGTCCGGGTGAACGGCGCGCGGCCGAGCCGTCGGCGAGCCGGTGGCCACGGGGGAGCCACCGGCTCGCCGGCGCGCCCGGAGAGGATCGGGCGGCATCGCCGCCCGACGCCTCAGACCGCTTGCCCTGCCTGCGAGTTGTCGACATCCAGCAGCAGGTGCAGCACGCCCACCAAGGTCGCGCTGCTGACGATCTCCCGGCGGTCGATCATGCCGCGCAGCTCGGAGAGCGGGATCCACTCGATCCGGTCCGACTCGTTGCGCTCGGTCGGCGGCCCGGCGTACTCGACGGGGTCGGCCCGGAACACGAAGTGCTCGGAGTCGGTGATCCCGGCCGCCGGCTGGGCGTAGACCAGCGGCCGGACCCCGTCGACCCGCCAGCCGGTCTCCTCCAGCGCCTCCCGGGCCGCCGCCTCGGCCGGGCTCTCGCCGGCCTCGACCAGGCCCATCGGCAGCTCCCAGGCCCAGGTGTCGGTGATGAAGCGGTGCCGCCACATCATCAGCAGCTCCCGCTCCCCGTTCACCACGGCGGCCACCGCGAGATCCCGCAACTTGACCACGTGGTGCTCGAAGCGGTTCCCGTCCGGTTGCTCGACATCGGCCAACCACAGGTCCAGCCACGGATCCTGGTAGACCGGCCGCTCCCCGTGCACCTTCCACCGCATCGCTCCCGCCCCTCTCCGTGATCACGCCGTTGCGAGCGGGAAGCTACCAAAGACGCTCGCCGACCGGTCGGCCCCCTGCCTCGGTCGGCGGTGCCCGCTGGGACGACCCAGCGGGTGGGCTGTCCGGTGATGGCCGCGATCACGTCGTAGTCGCCGTCATGGCGCAGGACGGTGACGCCGTGGCGCTCGGCCGTCGCCGCGATGAGCACGTCGGCCATGGACAAGGCGCGATGACTGCCCCGGAGCAGCGCCTGATGCTGGATGTCCTTCGCACGGTCCCAGACTTCGTCCGTACAGGGGAGGTAGTCGAAGCCGGTGAGGAGGTGTCGAAGCCGGTCCGCCGCCGCGGCCGAGCGAGCGCTGTGCAGAACCTCCATCTCGACTGCCGCACTCACGGCGAGCAGCGCCCGCTGTGAGAGGTCGTCGAGCAGTGGCCGCACGGTGGGCTTGCCCCACCGGGCGAGAGCCGATCTGTCGATCAGATAGCGCTCCCGGCTCACGCCGCCGCCTGATCGCCCGGCTCGTCCAGGAGGTTGAACTCGCCGTTGGCGATGGCGTCCGCGAGCTCTGTCCGGCGAGCCAGCTTCACCACCTCCAACAGGGCGGCGTTGACCGTTGCCACCTTGGTCGTGGTCCCGAAGAGGCGCTGCGCTTCGGCCAGGAGGTCGTCGTCGAGGTCGATGACGGTTCGTGCCATGGTCACTCCTCCAGTAGCCGACTACGAGAAACGATGTCGAAAGCAGCGGAACTCAGATATCGAAATCCCCGGCCCTCTCGCGCGGGGCGCGGGAGGGCCGGGGACTCGGGCTGCGAGCGGGGGCTACTTCGCCAGGCCCAGGGCCGGCATCAGGTAGTAGAACGCGAAGACCGCCGCCACCACGTACAGGGCGACCGGGACCGAGCGCCCCCGGCCGGTGGCGAGGCGCAGCACGCAGAAGGTGATGAAGCCCATGCCGATGCCGTTGGTGATGCTGTACGTGAACGGCATCAGGACCATGGTCAGGAACGCCGGGATGGCGATCGTGAAGTCGGCCCAGTCGATCTCCCGGATCGAGTTCGCCAGGATCAGGAAGCCGACGGTGACCAGGGCCGGGGTGGCGGCCTGGGCCGGGACCATGGTGGCCAGCGGGGTGAGGAAGAGCGCGACCAGGAAGAGGCCGCCGGTGACCAGGCTGGCGAAGCCGGTGCGGGCGCCCTCGCCGACGCCCGCCGTGGACTCGACGAAGCAGGTGTTGGCGGAGGCGGAGGTGGCGCCGCCGGCGGCGGTGGCGATGCCGTCGACCATCAGGATCCGGTTGATGCCGGGCAGGTCGCCCTTGGCGTCCAGCAGGTGGGCCTCGTCGGCGACGCCGAGGATGGTGCCCATCGCGTCGAAGAAGCAGCTCATCAACACGGTGAAGACGAAGAGGATCCCGGTCAGCGGGCCGACCCGGTGGAAGCCGCCGAACAGGCTGACGTTGCCGACCAGGCCGAAGTCCGGCGCGGCGACCGGGTTGCCCGGCCACTTCGGGACGGTCAGGCCCCAGAGGTCGGCCGGGACGGTGGCCAGCTCGTCGATCACCAGGGCCAGCACGGTCATCGCCACGATGGAGATCAGGATCGCGCCGGGCACCTTGCGCACCACCAGCACCATGGTGAGCAGCAGCCCCAGCACGAAGACCAGCACCGGCCAGTGCAGCAGGTGGCCGGTGCCGCCGAGCTGCAGCGGGACGGTGGTGTGCGCGGCGTCCGGGATCCGGCTGACGAAGCCGGAGTCGACCAGGCCGACCAGGGAGATGAAGAGGCCGATCCCGATCGCGATGGCCTTGCGCAGGCCGAGCGGCACCGCGCTCATCACCCGCTCGCGCAGTCCGGTGGCGACCAGCAGCATGATGCAGAAGCCGGCCAGCACGACCATGCCCATGGCGTCCGGCCAGGTCATCTTGGGGGCCAGCTGGAGCGCCACGATGGTGTTCACGCCCAGGCCGGCGGCCAGCCCGATCGGGACGTTGCCGATCACGCCCATCAGCAGGGTGGTCAGACCGGCGGTGAGGGCCGTGGCGGTGACCAGCTGGGCGCCGTTGAGGTGGGTGCCGTTGATGTCGACCGCGTTCGACAGGATGATCGGGTTCAGCACGAGGATGTACGCCATCGTGAAGAAGGTGGCGACGCCGCCGCGGACCTCGCGGACGAAGCTGGAGCCGCGCTCGGAGATCCGGAAGAAGCGGTCGACAGCGCCGGCCGAGGCGTTCGGCGACTGCTGGCTGGGCTCGGGCGACTCGATGGTCGGCTGGGCCACGGGTGGCATGCGGTGTCCTCTGGTGGGGGCGGAGGAGGCGGGTGGCAGGAGGCCGGGGCGACGGTGACCGGCACTGCGGCGGGGATGGCGAAGCAGCAGGTCAGGCTGATGGGCAAGCTGACACGCCGCGATCAACCGGCGTCTTTAGTATGAATTGCCGTTCGGGCCCGCGCTATCTTCGCGCGTAGAGCAGCGCCACTTACCGCGTGGCGCCCGGTCGCTTCCCGCCTGGCGGCCGGCCGGCCAGCCCGGCCGGCCGCCAGGCAGCAAGTAAGCTTGCTCCTCGTGCCGAAGATCCCGCTGCGCCCCGCGCCCCCGCCGCTGGAAGCCAACGACGTCGCGATCGTCGGCGCCGGCACGGTGCTCTGGTTCGTCGCCTTCCTGGTGCTGCTCCCGTTCCACCACAGGCTGACCGCCGACGGCCACGGCAACTGGCAGTGGATCTGCCTCTCCGGTGGCCTGCTCGGGCTGATCGGCCTCTGGTACTGCCGCTCCCGCCGGGCCGCCATCCAGCGCAGCCGCGCGCAGCAGGAGGCGGAGTCCGGCCCCGCGGCCGGCTGACCCCCACCCGAGTCCCCCCACCCGGTCGGCCGGAGATAGGGCTTTAGTAGCACGCACCGGACATTTCACCCCCGTAGAGTCGGTGCCATGACGCACCCCGCGGAGGAGACCACCGACCCGGACGACGCCGTGGCGGCCGCCGGCTCGGCAGCGGCCCCCGGGGCACACGCCTGCGGCCCGTCCGGCGGCCGGCGCGGTGGGCTGAGCAGCGCCGAGGTGGCCGAGCGGGTGGCCCGCGGCCAGGTCAACGACGTGCCGGCGCGCTCCAGCCGCTCGGTGGCCGAGATCGTCCGGGCCAACGTGTTCACCCGGTTCAACGCGATCATCGGCGTGCTCTTCGCGATCATCCTGGTGGTCGGCCCGATCCAGGACGGCCTGTTCGGCCTGGTGATCGTGGCCAACACGGCGATCGGCATCGTCCAGGAGATCCGCGCCAAGCGCACCCTGGACAGCCTGGCGCTGATCGGCGAGGCGAGACCCGAGGTCCGCCGGGACGGCCAGCCCCGGCAGATCGCGGTCGCCGGTATCGTGCTGGACGACACCGTGCTGCTCGGCACCGGCGACAAGGTGATCGTGGACGGCGAGGTCACCGAGGCGGACGGCCTGGAGATCGACGAGTCGCTGCTCACCGGCGAGCCCGACCCGGTGCTCAAGCAGCCGGGCGATGCGGTGATGTCCGGCAGCTTCGTGGTGGCGGGGGTCGGCGCGTTCACCGCCACCAAGGTCGGCCGGGAGGCCTACGCCGCCCAGCTCGCCGAGGAGGCCAGCCGGTTCACCCTGGTGAAGTCGGAGCTGCGCACCGGCATCAACAGCATCCTGCGGTTCATCACCTACCTGCTGATCCCGACCGCGCTCGGCCTGGTGATCAGCCAGTGGACGGTGGAGCACAACGACTGGCGCGAGGCGGTACGCCGGACGGTCGCCGGGATCGTGCCGATGGTCCCCGAGGGCCTGGTGCTGCTGACCTCGGTGGCCTTCGCGATCGGCGTGGTGCGGCTCGGCCGCCGGCACTGCCTGGTGCAGGAGCTGCCGGCGATCGAGGGCCTGGCCCGGGTGGACACCGTCTGCCTGGACAAGACCGGCACCCTCACCGAGGGCGGCATGGACGTGCTGGCGCTGCGCCCGCTGGACGGCGCCACCCTCACCACGGCCGCCGACGGGACCGGTCCGGGCGGCCGGGCCCCGCTGGACCACGGCGCGCTGCGCCAGGCGCTCGGGGTGATGGCGGGTGCGGACGCCCGGCCCAACCCGAGCATGCAGGCGGTGGCCGACGCCTTCGGTGCGGACGGCCGGCAGCCGGACGGCCGGGAGCGCGAGGACTGGCGGGTGCTGGAGGCCATGCCGTTCTCCTCCGCCCGCAAGTGGAGCGGGGTGCAGCTGCTGGAGCCGACCGGCGGCGAGGCCAGCTGGCTGCTCGGCGCACCCGACGTGCTGCTGCCGGCCGGGCACCCGGCGCTGACCGAGGTGGACGAGCTCGGCGCGCGGGGCCTGCGGGTGCTGCTGCTCGGCCGGACCCCGGTGCCGCTGGACGCGCCCGACCCGGCCGCGCGCCTGCAGCCGCTGGCCCTCGTGGTGCTCCAGCAGCGGGTCCGCGCGGACGCCGCCGCCACCCTGCGCTACTTCGCCGACCAGCGGGTCGAGGCCAAGGTGATCTCCGGCGACAGCGCCGTCTCGGTCGGCGCGGTCGCGGCCGGCCTCGAACTACCGGGCGCCGAGCACCCGTTGGACGCCCGGGCGCTGCCCGCCGAACCCGGCCGGCTGGCCGACACCGCCGAGCGCACCACGGTCTTCGGTCGGGTCACCCCGCGGCAGAAGCGCGCGCTGGTCGGCGCCCTGCAGTCGCGCGGGCGGACGGTCGCGATGACCGGCGACGGCGTCAACGACGTGCTGGCGCTCAAGGACGCCGACATCGGCGTGGCGATGGGCTCGGGCAGTGAGGCGACCCGGGCGGTCGCGCAGATCGTGCTGCTCGACGACCGGTTCGCCACGCTGCCCTCGGTGGTGGCCGAGGGCCGCCGGGTGATCGGCAACATCGAACGCGTCGCGAGCCTGTTCCTGGTGAAGACCGTCTACTCGGTGCTGCTGGCGCTGCTGGTGGTCTTCACCCAGCTGCCCTACCCGTTCCTGCCCCGGCACTCCACCGTGCTGAGCGCGCTGACCATCGGGATCCCGGCGTTCTTCCTGGCCCTGGCGCCGAACAGCGAGCGGGCCCGGACCGGCTTCGTCCGCCGGGTGCTGCGGCTCGCGGTGCCGGCCGGGGTGATCGCCGGCGCGGCCACCTTCACGGCGTACGCGCTGGCCCGCGCCGACCGGGGCACCGACCTGACCGCGGACACCAGCGTGGCCACCCTGACGCTCTTCCTGGTGGCGATCTGGGTGCTGGCGATCGTGACCCGGCCGTACAGCTGGTGGCGGCTGCTGCTGATCGGCACGATGGGGCTGGCCTTCACCCTGGTGCTGACCGTGCCGTTCCTCTCCGACTTCTTCCAGCTCAGGCTGGTCGGCGAGCGCGACCCGTGGACCGGGGTCGCGCTCGCGCTGGTCGCCGGCGCGCTGCTGGAAGTGGTCTGGCACCACATCCGGCGCGGCCTGGATCAGTAGACCGACAACAGCCGCGCCGGACGGTGGGTCACCGCGTCAGGACTCGAAGTCCCGGGCCGCCGACAGCTCGTAGGCGCGGTCCGGCTCGGTGAGCGCGGCCAGCACCTCGAACCGGCGGTGCCACTGGCCGACCGACCAGGCGAGCCCGGCCGCCAGGCCCTCCGGGGTCGCCGCGTGCAGCAGTCCGGGAACCGGCGGGTTCTCGAACTCGTCGTCCTCATCAGCGAGTTCGGTCGACTCCGGGTCATAGGGCAGCTCCGGTGCGGGCGCCGAGGTGTCCCAGCGCCAGTCCACCGCCGCCTCCTCGCCGTCGGGGCCGACCACCAGCAGCTCCTCGTGCTCCTCGTAGGCCACCGGGCAGCCGGGCAGCAACTCCCGCACGAACGCCGGGACTCGATGCAGCGATCCCTCCGAGAGCACCCGGCCGCCGGCGATCTCGCTGGCCAGCGAGACGTGCAGCCGCTCGGCCAACTCGGCCGCCAGCGCGGGCGCCACCGGCACCAGCGGGTACGGGTGCAGCAGTTGCACCAGGTCGGGGGCGTCCGCGACGACCGCCTCGGTGGCGTCCACCAGCACGGTGTGCGCCGGGCGCCGGCCGGTCGCCGGGTCCAGCGGCGGCAACGCCCGTACCGTGTCCTGGGGGGAAGCCGGCGCCGGCTCCACCTCCGCCCCGGCCAACGCCGAGTAGACGCCGTGCAGTTGACGGTGCCCGACCTCGCTCGCCGGGTCGGTCAGCCGGTCCAGCAGCTCGTCCGGACCGTGCGGCTCGGCGAGCAGCGCGGCCAGCGTGGTGCGCACCCCGAGCGCGTGCAGGAACTCCTCGTCCAGCGTGGTCCGCGCCTCGTCGTAGAGACCGCGCAGCAGCGGGTCGGCGCCGGCCGCGCGCAGCCCGGCCGGCTCCCGGCCGTCCAGCACCGGGTGGTCGCGCAGCCACCAGGCGGTGTACGGCGGCAGGTCGGCGTACCGGCCGTCCGCCAGCAGCGCGCGGACCGGGGCGACCACCGCGTCCCGGTACGGCGGCCGGGCCAGCAGCGCGAGCGCCTGCGGCCAGGCGTCCTCGTCCACCAGGTCGAGGTCGCGGACGGCCAGCAGCTCGGCGGCCACCGGCGGCACCCCGAGCGCCGCGGCGTCCCCGGCGTCCGCGTAGACCGCCTCCAGCGTCTCCTCGCACCAGTCGGCCAGCCCGTCCGGCGCCTCGTCCAACAGGCCGGTCGGCGCGCCGCCGGAGGCCCGGTCGTGCGGCACCGTCGGGTCCAGTCGCTCCAGGTCGTCCGGGTCCAGCACTACGTCCTCCGCCCGGACCAGCACGAACTCGCTCAGGACCCCGACCGCGGAGAGGACTTCGACACCCCAGCGGTCCAGCAACTCCTCGTCCACGTACGGCGCGTCCTCCGGGCGGACCAGCGCCGCCAACGGGCTGTTCGGCAGCACCAGTTCACCGGCTCGGACCGGTTCGCCCTCGTCGTCCAGCAGCGCGAGGCGGGCCAACCACGGGTGGTCGCCCGGCTTCGCGTCCGCCGCCTTGACCAACGCCAGGACGGCGTCGGCGAGTTCGCCGGCCATCTCGTCGTCGTCCTCGGCGATGTCCAGCGAACGGGCCACCGCGGCCCGCACCTCGGGGGTCTCCAACACCCCGGCCGGGGTGGCGGTGACCGCGCCCAGTTTGGCCAGCAGCGGGTGCGCGGCGTCGGGGTGGGCCAGCCGCAGGTCGAGCAGGGCCAGCGCCTCGGCCAGCGCTTCCGGGTAGCCGGGGAAACCGGCCCAGTTGGCCGCGTCCGAGGGCAGCAGCACCCGGCGCGGGCCGGTCACCGTCCGGCCGGTGGCCAGCGGCACCGGCAGCGCGCCGAGCGCCTCCGGATCGGCCCCGGCCAGCGCCCCGTACAGGCTGCGCCACCAGGCCGGCTCCCGCTCCAGACCGCCGAGCTGGTCCACCACCTCGGCCAGCGGCACCCGCCGCACCTGCAGCGCGCGCAGCTCGGCCCGCCGCTCCAGGCCGGCCGGCAGCAGCCCGGGGAAGATCGGCGCGAGCGCCTCGACCACCGAACTGTCCGCCCCCTCCAGCAGGGTGGCGTCCTTCGGGCGCAGCGCCGGGGTGCCCGGCTCGACCGCCGCCGGGTGCGGCAGGAACGCGGTGCCCGGCAGCCGGCCGAGCACCGCGGTGCGCAGCGCGTTGTCCAGCGCGCCCTGGCCGAGCGGCCCGGGCACGAGCGCGAGCGAGCCGAGGTCGGCGCCGCGGGCCCGCAGCAGGTCGGTGTAGGCGTCCGCGGCCCGCTCGGTGACGAAGTCGGCCAGCGACCCGGGCGCCACGTGCCGGCGGGTCGGGTCCAGCGGGTAGGAGGCGATCAGCAGCGCCGGGATGCCCAGCGGCTCCTCGCTCGGGGTCGGCGCGTGCAGCACCGGGGCGACCGGCAGCGGCTGCGGGGTGCCCACGGCGGAGACCGGGACCGCCCAGGTCACCGTCCAGTACGGCCGGGCCCGCTCCTCCACCGGACGGTCCGCCAGCAGCTCGGGCGGCAGCGCGCCGGTCGCGGTGACGGTCTGCCAGAACGACTCCTCGATGCGGTCCGCAGTGCGGTCGGTGAGGGTGACCGTGCCGAGGCCGTCCTCGGTGCGGGTGGCGGCCGAGCGGGTCAGCGTGCGGCGGCCGCCCTCCGGGGTCTCCACCACCAGCTCGGCGATCCCGGGCAGGGTGAGCAGCAGCGCGTCGTCGATCCCGTCCAGCAGCCGGCGGGCCAGGTCCTCCGCGGCGGCGTCCCGCAGCGGCAGCAGCACCACGGTGTCGTAGCCGGCAGGCGGGGTGCCCTCAGTCGGCAACGGCAGCCGCAGCAGCGGCAGATGGCCACCCCGGCGGAGCAACTCGTCGGCCAGCTCCGGGTGTTCGGCGGCCGACTGGTCGAGCAGCCCGCGCGCCTCGCCGAGCGACCAGCGGACCCCGCCCGAGCCGCTGAGGATCGCCGGCTCGTCACTGACCGCCAGCACGGCGGCGAAGCCGATGCCGAACCGGCCCACGGTCGGGCCGGCGTCGGCCCGCTTGGAGGAGGCCCGCAGGGTGGAGAGCGACTCCACCGCGCTGGCGTCCAGCGGCACGCCGGTGTTGGCGGCGGCCAGCACACCGTCGGCCAGGGTCAGCCGCAGCCGGCCCGCGCCACGACCGGCCCGGGCGGCGGCGTCCGCGGCGTTCTGCGCCAGCTCGACCACCAGCCGGTCCCGGTAGCCACCGAGGGCCAGCTCCTCCTCGGCGTTGGCGTCCTCACGGAACCGGGCCGGGGAGGCCGTCCAGGCGTCCAGCACACGTCGGCGCAGCGCGGCCGTGCCGAAGGGGTCCGCGACCTGCTCGTCGCCGCTGCCGATGATGCGAGGCTCCACTGGACCCGCCGCCTTCCCCGTCTGTCACACCAGGACCTGCCGTCTGGGGCATTCTCCCCCGAGTGAGCGGTCCGACCGACCAACAGGGCCCTTGACAGCCGCACGCCGCGGCCCGTTCTCGGGTCGCGGCGGGTACGGAACAGCGGGGTGGGGTCAGGAGTGGCCCAGTTCCTCGGCCGGGGCGTCCGGCTCGACCGAGCCGCCGGCCCGGTCCGGGTGCAGCTGCATCGGCTCGACCACCGTCTCGTCCAGGATCAGCTCGGCCGGCACCGGCGGGGCCGGCAGCACGGCGGCCTCCGAGTGCCCGCCGCAGCCGTAGGCGAGCGAGACGATCTGGCCGTCGGCCGGACCGTACTCGTTGCCGCAGACGCCGAAGGCCTGGCCCAGCGAGCCACCGATCGGGATCAGGAAGCCGCAGCTGGTGCAGCTGGCCGGCGCGGACTGGGCCATCGCGGTCTGCGGGCCGTACGCCTTCTCCCAGCGGTCGGCGGCCAGGTGCAGGCCGAGCCGGGAGAGCACCCGGGCCCGGGACATCCCCAGCTCCTCGGCGACCGCGCCGATCTGGGCGCGGGCCGGCGCGGGCTGCACCGTCGGGTCGGTGACCTCGAGGTCCTCCTCGCCGTCGAAGACGGCCGAGTTGGGCGCCGGCTCGTCCTCGCCGGTCCAGCCGGGCTCCAGCCGCAGGTCGTGCGCGTCGGTCGGCAGCAGGTCGCCCGGGCCCAGGTCGCCGGGGCGCAGCCGCTCGCTCCACGGCACCCACTGCGGGGCCAGCACGGCGTCCGGGCCGGGCAGCAGCACGGTCTCGTCCAGGGTCACCACCTTGGCGCGCGGCGCCCGCGCCACGGTGACCGCCCAGTGCCAGCCGCGGTAGGCGGCGTCCAGGCACTCGAAGGTGTGGGTGACAACCCGCTCGCCCTCGGCACGGGCTCCCAGGTGGGCACCGACGACCTCCGCGCCGACCGCCTCGTCCGCTGCTTGCCTGGCGAGTTCGACGGCCTCGGCACAGAGCCGGTCGGGGGTACGGCTTCGCATCGCAGCACTCACGGCGTCGGTTCTCTCCCAGTCTTCTTACCTGCAGCCTATCGCCGGCGGCCAGCGGCCGTGGCCGGAACGGCGCGGCCACCGGACGGCGGCGGCCCACCGGGGCCCGGACCTCCGGACCCGTGGCCGCCGCGCCGTACCGTAGTGCCCGCGCCGGTACCGCTCGCTCGTGGTACCGCCCCTATTCTGCGCGACCCGGAGCGGTCCGCGGTCCGGCCGCGCCGCCGCCGGCGACGCCGTCCGCACGCGCGCCCTGAGCGATACGTGTAGTGCAGGCTACCCGCCGCCCGGGCCGCCGCGACAGCCCGGCGATCCGGCGCGCGGCCCGACCGCGCCGAGCGAACCGGAATCCCTCGTCCCGCGGCGGTTCGTCGGGCAGGATGGGCAGCGTGGCGGACGACACCCCGTCGCAGCACGCCCTGCCCGGCCCGCCCCCGAACAGGCCGGGCGAACCGGTGGCGGAGCCGGCCGACGTGCCGCGACTGCAGCCCGCGGTCCCCCCTGTGGACGGTCCACAGTCGGCGGACGGCTCGCCGGTGCCCGAACCGGACGCCGAGCAGCGCCCCGGCCCGCTGGTCCGCCTCGCCTCCGCCGCCGGCCTGGGTACCGGCCGGGTGGTGCACGGCACCGGCCGCCGGATCCGCCGGGCCACCTCCGCCGACGGCGCCGGCGAGTCCGGCCTGGCCAAGCTGATCGAGCTGCACGCGCTGAACTCCTTCGGCGACATGCTGATCACCGTCGCGCTCGCGTCCACCATCTTCTTCTCCGTCCCCACCGGCGAGGCCCGCGGCCGGGTGGCGCTCTACCTGCTGGTCACCATGGCGCCGTTCGCGCTGCTCGCCCCGGTGATCGGCCCGCTGCTGGACCGGGTCCCGCACGGCCGGCGGGCCGCGATGGCGATGGCGATGCTGACCCGGGCGGTGCTCGCCTGGAGCATGGCCGGCTCGATCGGCGGCGGCGACCTGACGCTCTATCCCGAGGCGCTCGGCGTGCTGGTCGCGTCCAAGGCGTACGGCGTGGTGCGCAGCGTGGTGGTGCCGCGGCTGAAGCCGGCCCGGGTGACCCTGGTCAAGGCCAACTCCCGGGTCACCCTGGCCGGCCTGCTGGCCACCGGCCTGGCCGCGCCGGTGGGCGGACTGCTGCACCTGGCCGGGCCGTCCTGGCCGCTGCGCGGCGCGTTCCTGGTCTTCGTGATCGGCACCCTGATGGCCTTTCACCTGCCGCACCAGGTGGACTCCGCCAAGGGCGAGCAGCGCGCCGTGCTGCACGCCGGCGCCGAGCCGGACGCACCGTCCGTTCCCGGCGCCCCGCCGGCCCCGACGCGCGGGCGGCTGCGCACGGTCGGCCCGGCCGTGGTGCTGGGCCTGCGCGCGGTGGCCGCGCTGCGTGGGCTCTCCGGCTTCCTCACCCTCTTCCTGGCCTTCCTGCTGCGGGTCGACCCGGTCGGCGGGCTGCCCGCGACGGCCGCGCTGGGCCTGCTGGCGGTCGCCGCGGGCGTCGGCAACGCACTCGGCTCGGTGCTCGGCTCCTGGCTGCGCACCCGGGGCTCGGAGCCGACCATCACCGCGATGCTGCTGCTCGCCACCGGTGCGGCCACCGCCGCCGCGCTCTGGTACGGCCTGCCGACCGTGCTGCTGGTGGCCGCGGTCGCCGGGGTGGCCGGCTCGCTGGGCAAGCTGGCGCTGGACGCGCTGATCCAGCGGGACGTCCCGGAGGCGGTGCGCACCTCGACGTTCGCCCGTTCGGAGACCCTGATGCAGCTGTCCTGGGTGGCCGGGGGCGCGCTGGGCATCCTGCTGCCACTGGACGGGACGCTCGGGCTGGCCATCGCGGCGGGGCTGGTCGGGGTGGCGCTGCTCTGGACGGTGGTGGCACTGCTCCGGCTGGGCGTCCGTGGCGGCGCACCGCACCCCCGCGTAGCGTGACGGGCGGAGTTGGATAGCCTTCGTCCATGAGCCTCAGCACCCGTGCCATCGCCGGTCTCGGCGCCGTGGTCGTGATCGGCGCCGGCACGCTCGGCGGGTCCATCGCGTACGCGTCCAGTCAGCCGGCCCCGATCAAGACGCAGGCCACTGTGACGGTCGGCCGCAACTCGTTCCACTTCGAGCCGCCGGCCGCCTGCTGGAACGGCGGCCAGCCGCTGACCGACGCGGGCAACACCGCCTGCGGCAACCTGTCCAAGAACCCGGCGCAGTTCCCGGTGATCACGGTCAACAGCACCGACCGGATCGGCGTCGGCGTCGACCCGGACACCGCCAACAACGGCTGGCGCGCCTACACCAACGGCGGCGGCGCCCAGGGCAGCGCGACGATCGCGTCCTACCAGAAGGGCAACACCTTCTCCGGCCTGCAGCCGGCCTCGGACGTGCTCACCACGAGCCGCGACACCACGCTGACCGTGATCGAGTTCGACCCGAAGACCGCCAACTCGGCCCAGCCCGGCATCCTCGGGGTCTGGTTCTTCACCCTGCGCGACAACGCCCTGCCGCCGGCCGCGGCCGGTTCGCAGGACACCAGCACCGGCCAGTGACCGAGGCGCGCCCCGACGACGAGCGGCCGGAGCACCGGCTGCTCGTCGTCGTCGCCGTCCCGGCCGAGGCCGAGGCGGTGCTGCGCGGCGCGCCGGACGGCCGGGTGACCGTGCTGGCCGCCGGCGTCGGGCCGGCCGCCGCCGCGGCGGCCACCGCGACCGCGCTGGCCGCCCGCCGCCACCCGCTGGTGCTCTCCGCCGGGATCGCCGGCGGCTTCGCGCCGCACGCCCCGGTCGGGGCCGTGGTGGTCGCCGACGCGATCGTCGCCGCCGACCTCGGCGCCCAGACGCCGGACGGCTTCCAGGACGTGGCCGAACTGGGCTTCGGCAGTGTCCGGCACACCCCGCCACCCGCCGCGGTGGCCCTGCTGGCCGCCGCCACCGGCGCGGTCACCGGGCCGGTGCTGACCGTCTCCACGGTCACCGGGAGCGCCGCGCGGGCCGCCGAGCTGGCCGCCCGGCACCCCGGCGCCGCCGCCGAGGCGATGGAGGGCTTCGGGGTGGCCGAGGCCGCCGCCCGGCACGGCGTCCCCGCCCTCGAACTGCGGACCGTCTCCAACGCCGTCGGCCCCCGTGACCGGTCCGCCTGGCGGATCGGTGAGGCGCTCGGCGCGCTGGAGCGGGCCTTCGCCACCCTGCCGTACGAGAGACTGCTCAAGGAGGTCGCCGGTGGTTGAGCCGCTGCGGATCGCGTACTCGCCCTGCCCGAACGACACCTTCGTCTTCCACGCCTGGGCGCACGGCCTGCTGCCCGGCGCCGACGCGCCCGAGGTGCTCTTCGCCGACATCGACGTCACCAACGGCCTGGCCGGAGCAGGTGGGGGCACCTCCCGGCCGGAGGCCGGGGCAGAGCTGGACGTGCTGAAGATCAGCTACGGCGCGCTGCCCTGGGTGCTGGACGAGTACGCGCTGCTGCCGTGCGGCGGGGCGCTCGGCCGTGGCTGCGGCCCGCTGGTGCTCACCCGGCCGGACGGGCCGGGCGACCTGACCGGGCGTACGGTCGCGGTGCCCAGCGAGCGTTCGACGGCCTACCTGCTGTTCCGGCTCTGGGCCGCCCGGGCGGTGCCCGGCGGCTTCGGCCGGATCGTGGTGCTGCCGTTCCACGAGATCATGCCCGCGGTCCGGGACGGGCGGGTGGACGCCGGCCTGGTGATCCACGAGGCCCGGTTCACCTACCAGCGGTACGGCCTCAGCTGCCTCGCCGACATGGGCGAGGCCTGGGAGGCGGAGACCGGCCTGCCGATCCCGCTGGGTGCGATCATCGCCCGCCGCTCGCTGGGCGCGGACCGGCTGCGCGAGCTGGCCGGCACGATCCGCAGCTCGGTCGAGGCGGCCTGGGCCGACCCGGCGGCCTCCCGGGAATACGTGCGTGCACACGCACAGGAGCTGGACCCGGCCGTCGCCGACCAGCACATCGCGCTCTACGTCAACGCGTTCACCGGTGACCTGGGCGAGGCCGGGTACGCGGCGGTGCGCGCGTTGCTAGACCGGGCCGCGGCCGAGGGGCTGGTCCCCGCGGTCGGCCCGGACGCGCTGGCCTTCCCGTAGGCATCGCCGGCCCGCCCGTGACCGCGCCCGTCGCGGTTCACGGGAGCGGTCACGATCGGGGTCGCGGTCGCGCAGGGACCGGCGGGGGCGGCGCGTCAGACGTCGAACTGGTCGGCCACCGCCCGCAGCAGGGTGGCCAGCTTCTGACCGGTCGGCTTGGCCGGGTAGCGGCCGCGCTGCAGCCCGGGCAGCACCGTGTCCAGCGTGGTGATCAGGTCCTGCACGATCGGTGCCATGTCGTCGGCGCTGCGCCGCTGGGCGGCGGCCACCGAGGGCAGCGCGTCCAGCAGGGTGACCGACATCGCCTGCTCACCGCGGTGCCCGGCGACCACCCCGAACTCCACCCGTTGGCCCGGCTTGAGCGTGCTCACCCCGGCGGGCAGCGCCTTGCTGTGGACGAAGACGTCGTCCCCGTCGTCGCGCGACAGGAAGCCGAAACCCTTCGTCTCGTTGAACCACTTGACCTGGCCGGTGGGCATCTGGAAGTTCCTCGGTGTGGTGTCGGGCGCCCGACGGCATGGCCGGGGGCGGGAGGTGGCGGGGTTAGCCGGATCGGTACCGGCGTGGGCGGACGGGCCTGGTGGCGGGGTGGCCGACCGGACGGGCGCCCGATCGTCGGCAGCAGACTAACGACCGCTCGGGGGTTTCATTCGCGTGTGGCCGGCGGTAGGTGACCGGCTCTGGCGCGGGGGGCCAGCGGGACGGCATGACGAGGACGCGACGCGGCGCTCTCCACTGGCTCACACCCCCTGGCAGGAAGCGGGGCCCTGGGTGACCCCGTGCGAGACCTGCATACCCCTGTCTGCCTGCGGTCAAAACTCCCTGTCCGCGAGAAACCGCAGGCAGTGACGGGCCGCCGGAGGGCGGGGGGTCTGTCAGACTTGGCGGGTCCGATCGTGCGTGGTGAGGGAGTCGTGGTGAGCAGCGAGTCGGGAGAACGCCTGGTCCGGTCCGGTGCCGTGGTCTTCTGCGTGGGTGCCGTGGCCACCATCGCGACCTTCGTCCCGCTCTTCCTGCACCTCACCCCGCTACCGACTCCGGCGTACTGGGCGAGCATGCTGATGCCGCTCGGCTTCCTGATCGCGCTGGTCGGCCTGCTGCGCTCGGCCCGGGCCGGGCGGCGGCGCGCCGGCGGGCAGTAGCCCCGCTCAGCCCAGGTGGCCGGCCAGCCAGGCCGGGAACCCGGTGAGCCCGGCCAGCACCACGTCCGCGCCGGCCGCGGTCAGCTCGGCGGCGTCGCACGGACCGGTGGCCACGCCGACCGCCACCGCGCCGGCCGCCCGGGCACCCAGCATGTCGCCGCGGTGGTCGCCGACGTAGACGCTCGCGCCCTGCGCGCGCAGGGCTTCGCCCTTGGTCTCCGCCCAGAGGTCGCCGGCCAGCGCGTCGAAGGCGATCCCCGCGTGCTCCAGGTGCAGCCGGGCGTTGG
This sequence comes from Kitasatospora sp. NPDC024654, assembly GCF_055559155.1. Classification (NCBI taxonomy): domain Bacteria; kingdom Bacillati; phylum Actinomycetota; class Actinomycetes; order Kitasatosporales; family Streptomycetaceae; genus Kitasatospora; species Kitasatospora sp. NPDC024654. The sequence goes on along the minus strand of NZ_JBVHLF010000009.1, from coordinate 9,182 downwards.
GCTCGTACTTGCCGGTGATCACGGCGACCCGGCCGCCGCGCTCGCGCACCGCCTCGACCGCCGCCAGCGCGCCCGGCAGCGGGACGGTCGGCGCGAAGGCGTGCTCCAGGTAGAGCTCGCGGTAGCGGTCGGTCATCGCCGGTATCCGTTCGGCCGGGAACCAGTTGGCGAGTTCCATGGCCAGCGGCGGGCCGAGCCGGGTGACCACCAGGTCGGCGTCGATCTCGGTGCCGGTCTCGGCGGACAGCGCCAGGTAGGTGGCCCGGATCCCGGGGCGGGTGTCCAGCAGGGTCATGTCGAGGTCGAAGCCGACCGTGAGCGGGGCGGGCGCGGGGATCGTGGGCATGCGGCCCAGCCTACGGGGGCCCGCCGCCGGCCCACCCAGCGCGCCGGACCCGGCCCGGGGCGCGATGGGCGATAGACAGGAGTTCCCACCGCTCCACCGGCCCCCTGGGAGAGCCATGCACCGTCAGCCGGCCCGCCGGACGGTCCTGGGCGCGGCGGCGGCCGCCGCCCTCGGCGGCTGCACCGGGACCGGCCCGGGCGGCCAGGTCCCGAACGCCCCGGCCGGCCCGAGCACGACCGTCACCGCCGCGAACGGGCCGGTGCCGCTGCCCAGCGCGCCGCTGCGGGTGGCCGTGCTGGACACCGCCGAGCTGGACTCCGCGATGACGCTGGGGATCACCCCGGTCGGCGCCTCCCGGGCCCCCGCCGACCGGACCGTGCCGGACTACTGGCCGGCCCGCCGACTCGCCGAGCTGGCCGACACCGGGACCGTCGGCAGCCCCGACCTGGACCGGCTCCACGCGCTGCGGCCCGAGCTGATCCTGAGCAGCCAGACCCGGGACGCCGCCAACTACGACGCGCTGCGGGCGATCGCCCCCACCGTGCTCAGCCAGACCACCGGCTACCCGTGGAAGGACAACGTCCAGCTGCACGCCCGGGCGCTCGGCCGGTTGCCGGAGGCCGACGCGCTGGCCGACGCCTACCGCGGCCAGGTCGCCCAGCTGCTGCGCCAGATCGGCGGCCCGGGACCGGCCGGCGGGCGCCGGGTCAGCGTGGTGCGCTTCGTCGAGGGCCGGATCCGGCTCTACGGCCGGCAGAACTTCCTCGGCACGATCCTCGCCGACCTCCAGCTCGGCCGCCCGGACGCGCAGAACGTCGACCGGTTCGACGTCGAGACCACGCCCGACCAGCTCGCCGGCGCCGACGGCGACCTGCTGCTCTACTCCTCGTACGGCAACCCGGACGCGGCCGGCGCCACCCCCGTGCTGACCGGTCCCGGCTGGCAGGCGCTCGGCGCGGTCAGGGCGCACCGCGCCTTCCCGGTCGACGACCTGCTCTGGTTCCAGGGGATCGGCTACACCGGGGCCGGTCTGGTGCTCGCCCAACTACAGCAGCTGCTCAGCTTCTGACGTCTTGTGAGCCGCGCCACACCGGGACCACCATGGGCGGTATGCCGAACACTCAGACCCGAGGTGAGTCACCCTCCGCCGAAGCCGCGGACGAGGGCCGACGTCGCAAGGCCGCCCTCGCCCAGGCCTTCTCGCTCGCCGCCGACGAGTACGACGAGGCGAACGGGCACTTCTTCAACCCGATCGGTGCCCGACTGGCCCGGCTGGCCGGGCTGCGCGCCGGTGACCGGGTACTCGACGTCGGCTGCGGCCGGGGCGCGGTGCTCTTCGCCGCGCTCGCCGAGGTCGGCCCCGAGGGGTACGTGGCCGGAGTGGATCTGGCGCCCGGGATGGTCCGGGCGACCGCGGCGCAGGCCGCCGGCCGCGGGCTGCGCAACGTCGCCGTGCGGGTGGACGACGCCGAGTCGCTGGGGTTCCCGGACGGCTCGTTCGAGGCGGCGCTCTCCTCGTTCGCGGTGATCTTCACGCCGGACCCGGTGGCGGCGCTCGGCTCGGTCCGACGGGTGCTGGTGCCCGGCGGCCGGCTCGGGTTCACCGCGTTCGGCGCGGACCAGGCCGGCTGGGACCGGCCGCGGGCGGCGCTGAACGCCTTCCTGCCCGCCGAGGCGGCCCGGCGGCGGCAGAGCCGGGCGGCCCGGTACAACGCGCTGGGCCGCAGCCCCGAGGAGGCGGCCGAGCTGCTGCACCGGGCCGGGTTCACCGACGTGCGGACGGTCGAGCACCCCGCCGCGACCCACTACCCGGACGCCGAGGCCTGGTGGCGCTCGGTGCGCGCCTGTGCCTGGCGCGACCTGCTGGAGGCGGTCCCGGCCGGTCGGCTGGACGAGGCCCGGCAGGCCGCCTTCGCCGCGCTCGCCCCGCTGGCCGCGCCGGACGGCAGCCTGGTGCGGCGGACGGCGGTCCGCTACACCACCGCGCTGCGCGAGTGACGGCCCGCCCGGCGCCGGGCGGCGGCGCCGTGCGCCTTCGTCAGCAGCGGCACCAGCGCGTAGCTCACGACCGGGACGACCAGCACGGTCAGGACCAGCGTCCGCAGCAGCACCGGCAGGTGGACGGTGTAGGGGGCCAGCAGGATCGAAGCCACGCTGATCGTCGGGTAGACCGCGAGCCAGGTTATGACGGCGCGGTGGTGCGCGGTGGGAACGGACATGGCTGACCTCCAGGCTCGGTTCGCCGTCGGAGCCAATCTCCAACTGGCGAGTTGGAGTCTGCCACGGCCGCCCCGGCAAAGTCCAACTCGTGAGTTGGAGATTGCTATCCTGAACCCATGGCATGGGACACCGCGAAGACCAAGCAGCTGCTGCTGGACGCCGCCGTACAGGAGTTCGCCGCGTACGGCCCCGAGGGCGCCCGGATGGACCGGATCGCCAAGCAGGCCGGTGTCAACAAGGAGCGGATCTACCAGTACTTCGGCAACAAGGAGCAACTCTTCGGGCACGTCCTCGACCAGGAGCTGCCCAAGGTGGTGGCCGCCGCCTCGCCCGACCCCGCGGGCTGCGCCGACCTCGGCGAGTTCGCCGGCCGGCTGTTCGACTGGCTGGTCGCCAACCCCTCCTTCCTGCGCCTGCTGCGCTGGGAGGGCCTGCTGGTCGGCGAGCAGCCGACCGAACGGGACGCCGAGCGGGCCGCGCTGTACGGCGAGCGGATCGAGGCGCTGATCCGCGCCCAGCAGGCCGGCACGGTCACCACGGACCTCGCCCCGCAGCACCTGCTCTACGCGGTCTTCGCGCTCTCCTCCTGGTGGTTCACCGCGCCCAAGGTGATCACCATGGTGATGTCCGGACTGGCCGAGGACTCCCTGGAGACCCGGCGGGCGGCGCTGGTCGAGATGGTGCGCCGGATCGGCTGACGCTTCCCTCCCCGCTCCTCAGCGCTTCCTTCCCGGCTCCTCAGCGCTTCCCTCCCGGCCTCGCCGGGCGCCGCATCGTCACGCCGAGCAGGAAGAGCGCCGAGAGCACCGCCGCGAGCCGAAGCACCCCGGGCGCGGCCTGCAGCGTGGCGTGCGTCATCGGCGCGCCCTTGGCCAGCGGGTCACCCCAGCGGCCCTCGGTCCGCCCCCAGAACCAGAGGCTGGAGGCGCTCATGGTGATCAGCGGGATGCCGAGCACCGCGAACTTCTTGACCAGGTCGCTCATCCGGGCCGACAGGTAGGCCAGCCCCCAGCCGGCCAGCATCACCAGGATCACCCCGCTCACCGCGCCACCCACCAGCACCCCGGCGGCGAGCAGCAGCAGCAGGGACGGCCGGCGGCCGGCCAGCAGGCTGCGGGTCAGGCCGGGCCCGGCCGGCTCGGCGACGTCGTCACCGTCCTCGGGCGACCGGCGCGGGGCGGGGACGGTACCGCCGGACGACTCCGGCTCGGCCGGCACGGTGTCGTCCGGCGGGAACTCGATGGTCACCTCGTCCCAGCCGGGGAAGTCGGCGACGGTCGGCGGCCGGACCGGTCCCGGGGCGGCCGGCGCGATCGACCAGGCCGCAGGCGGTCCGGCGGGCGACTCCGACTCGGCCGGCGGCTCCCCGACGGGCCGCCGCTTGCGGAAGAACGAGCGCTGCCGGTCGCTCCCCGCCCCGGCGCCGACCGGCGCCTGCGGACCGGACAAGGGCACCTCGGGGGCCGGGGGCCCGGCCGGCCTCGGTGGCACCGAGCGGTGGACGGCCGGCTCGGGCTCGGGCTCGGCGACGTACACGCCGTCCCCTTCGGGGTCCGCCGCCCCGGACGTCGCCCCGAGCACCCGCCGGGGCCCGTCCACCCGCCACCACTCGCCGCCGGACAGACCGCCCGTCAACCCGCCGGACCGCTCCTCCGGCCGTCCGTCCGACTGCCCACCCGCCATTGGCCGCCACCCTGTTCCGTGCTCCAGCCCGCTGCCCGCAGACGCTACCGACTGCCGCACCACCGCGCGAGCCCATCCGCCCTATGCCCAGCGCGCGTCCGCACCACCCTCATCAGCTTCCCGGCGCGGACGGGACGGCCACTCGCCGACTACTCTGGATCGGATGACCACCGAGCCGAACGGACCGTCCGGCGGGGCCCGCACCCTCGCCGAAGAACTCCGTGCCCGCAGCGACCAGGCCCTCACCACCCTGCTGCGGCTGCGCCCCGATCTGCTCGCCCCGGTGCCCACCGACCTCACCCAGCTCGCCGCCCGGCTCTCCAGCCGGGCCTCCGCGCTGCGCGCGCTGGAGCGGCTCGACCGGTTCACCCTGCAGGTCGCCGAGGCGCTGGCGGCCGCGCCGGACGGCAGCCCGGTCACCGTGGTCCGCGACCTGCTGGCCGGTCCGGCCCGGGTCAAGCCGCACCCCGGCGCCGAACCGGTGGACCGGGCCGCCGTGGTCGCCGCGCTGCCGGCGGCGCTGACCGCGCTGCGGGACCGGGCGCTGCTCTGGGGTCCGGACTCCGCGCTGCGGCTGGTGCTCGCGGTCCGCGAGGCGCTGGCCCCGAGCGGCAGCGCGCCGGGCGGCACCGGCCTCGGCCCGACGCTGGCCGAGGCCACCCTCGGGATGTCCCCGGCCCGGCTCCAGCAGCTGGTGGCCGGCGCCGGCCTGCCCGGCACGCCCGACCCGGTGACCGCGGTGGCCGCGCTGACCGGCCTGCTCACCGACCGCAAGCGGTGCGCCGCGCTGCTCGCCGAGGTCCCGCCGGCCGCGCTCGGCGTGCTGGACAAGCTGCTCTGGGGCCCGCCCACCGGAACCGTCCCGGACGCCGCCCGCCCGGTGACCACGGACGAGGCGCGCAGCCCGGTGGAGTGGCTGCTGGCCCGCGGACTGCTGCTGCCCTCCGGCCCGAGCAGCGTGGTGCTCCCCCGCGAGCTGGCGCTGCACCTGCGCGGCGGGCGCAGCCACCGCGCCGTCGAGCCCGCGCCGCCCGCGCTGGACGTGCACACCCAGCGCGATCCACAGGCTGTGGACAGAGCCGCGGCCGGCCAGGCGTACACCGCGGTGCGCACGGTCGAGGAACTGCTCGACCTCTGGGGCCTGCAGCCGCCGCCCACGCTGCGCGCCGGGGGCCTCGGCGTGCGCGACCTCAAGCGCACCGCGCAGGCTCTGGAGTGCACCGAGCCGCAGGCCGCCTTCTGGCTCGAACTCGCCTACGGTGCCGGCCTGGTGGCCCCGGACGGGGAGTCCTCCGACCCCTCCGTGCGGACCGGCGAGGTGTGGGCCCCCACCCCCGCCTACGACGCCTGGCTGCAGCTGCCGGTCGCCGAGCGCTGGACCGAGCTGGCCCGCGGCTGGCTGGCCGCCACCCGGGTGGCCGGCCTGGTCGGCGGCCTGGACGGCAAGGGCAAGGCCCGCGCCGCGCTCGGCCCCGAGCTGGACCGCACGCTGGCCCCGGCCACCCGGCGGGCCGTGCTCAGCCTGCTCGCCGAACTCCCACCCGGCGGCGTGGCCGACGCCGCCGCACTGCTGCCCGTGCAGCGCTGGTACCGCCCGCTGCGCGGCGGTGCCACCGGCCCGGACGGCCTGGAGCTGCGCGAGCACCTGACCAGCTGGACGCTCGCCGAGGCCGAGCTGCTCGGGATCACCGGACGCGGCGCGCTGGCCGCCCCGGCCCGCGCCCTGCTGGCCGGCGACGCCCCGACGCCGGTGCTCGCCCCGCTGCTGCCGCAGCCGCTGGACCACGTGATCCTGCAACCCGACCTCACCGCGATCGCGCCCGGCCCGCTGCACACCCCGCTGGCCCAGGCGCTGGCGCTCTGCGCGGAGATCGAGTCCAAGGGTGGCGCGACCGTCTACCGGTTCACCGGCGAATCGATCCGCCGCGCGCTGGACGCCGGCCGCACCGCCGCCGACCTGCACGCCTTCCTGGAGCAGCACTCCCGCACGCCGGTCCCGCAGCCGCTGGAGTACCTGATCGACGACGTGGCCCGCCGGCACGGCGTGCTCCGGGTCGGCGCCGCCTCCGCCTACCTGCGCTGCGACGACTCCGCGCTGCTCGCCGAGGTGCTGGCCGACCGCCGCACCGTCGAGCTGCGGCTGCGGCTGCTCGCGCCGACCGTGCTGGCCGCCCAGGCGCCACCGGAGACCGTGCTCACGGTGCTGAGGACGATCGGGCTGGCGCCGGCCGCCGAGTCGGCCGAGGGCGACCTGGTGGTCACCCGGCCGGACAGCTACCGCACCCCGCCGCGCACCGCGCCCGCGCCGGTCGCGGACGGCCCGGCCGCTCCGGACGAGGTGCTGCTCGGCGCCGCGGTCAAGGCCATCCGGGCAGGTGACCGGGCGGCCACCGCGACCCGTCGGGAGACCGTGGCCGGCCCGGCCGCCGTCCGTCCCGAGCACGGCCCGGCCCGCACCGACACCCGCCGGCTGCCGCGCACCGCGGCCGCCGACACGCTGGCCGCGCTGCAGACCGCGGTACTGCTCGGCGAGCGGATGTGGATCGGCTACATCAACGCCGAGGGGCTGGCCTCGCAGCGGGTGATCGACCCGGTCCGGGTGGAGGGCGGCTTCGTCACGGCCTTCGACCACCACGCCGAGGCGGTCCGCACCTTCGCGCTGCACCGGATCACCGGGGTCGCCGAGCTGGACGAGCCGTAACCGGCGGGACGTAGGGTCGGCGCCATGGACTTCGCGGAACTCGCCCCCGGCATCCGATACGCCGTCACCGACCGCCACGGCGGCGTGAGCCAGGCCCCCTTCGCCTCGCGCAACCTCGGCCTCTCCACCGACGACCGCCCGGAGGACGTCGCCCGCAACCGTGAACTGACCGCCCGCGAGCTGGGGTTGGCGCCGGACCGGGTGGTCTGGATGCGCCAGGTGCACAGCGCCCGGGTGACCCGGGTGACCGCCGCCTCGGTCGTGGAGCGGCCCGAGCTGGACGCGGTCTTCACCACCGAGCCGAACCTCGCGCTGGCCGCGCTGGCCGCCGACTGCGCGCCGGTGCTGCTGGCCGATCCGGTGGCCGGGATGGTCGGTGCCGCGCACTCCGGCCGGGTCGGCACGCTCGGCCGCGTCGTCCCCAACCTGGTCGCCGCGATGACCGCCGCGGGCGCCGACCCGGCCCGGATGACCGCCCTGATCGGCCCGCTGGCCTGCGGCGCCTGCTACGAGGTGCCGGACGCGATGCGCGCCGAGGCGAGTGCGGCCCTGCCGGAACTCTTCGCCACCACCCGCCGGGGCACCCCGGCCCTGGACATCCGCGCCGCCATCACCGCCCAACTGGCCCGCGCCGGCGTCCCGGACGTCCGCCAGGACGACCGCTGCACCATCGAGGACCCGTCCCTCTTCTCCCACCGCCGCGAGCAGCCCACCGGCCGCCTGGCCGCCTACGTCTGGCTGGCCACCTGACCGGCACGGAGGTCCCGGTTCGTCTGCCCACACACGTTACGGCGGCGGCAACCCGCTCGGTTGCCGCCTTTCGTGGCCAAGCGACTGCGATCCGCTCCCCCAACAGATCGTCCTCCAGATGGGGAACGGCTCCGAAGCGGCCCGCCAGATACCGCTTCTCAAGGTTCTCGCCCTCGTCGCGCACCTTGAAGTCCGTCAGCGGAAAGAGGCGGCTGGCCCCGCTGGCGGCGTCCTTCTCCGTGAACCACACCTGGTCCCGGAAGAGTTCCGTCCGCGAGTTCCGCCCGAGGAGCGAGGCGTCATGGGTGCTGAACACCAACTGCGCACCGCGTCGGTTGACCTTCGCCGACTGGAACATACCGACCAGGGCATCCACCAGATAGGGATGCAGCCGGGCATCGAGTTCGTCGACGCAGAGCACCGATCCGTCCGCCAGAGTGGTGGCACCCGGGCCGAGGAGGCCGATCCACGTCCGGGTTCCGCTGGACTCCTCCGCGAGCCGCAGGCCGAAAGTCCCCTCGGCGGTGCGGTGTGCCACTCGGACCCGGTCCTCCGGGCCCTCCTGCAGCTCGAGCCGCTCACCGACGACTTCCCGTAGCGCGGTGAGGACGCGGCGACGCTCCTCCCCGGCATCCGGCTCGGGCCCGGGAACCGCCAGGTCCGATACCCCGAGGTCCGCGAAGCGGAGCAGCTCCACCAGACGCCGTTCGCTGCCGAGATCACGCTCGGCCTGATGCAGCGCAAGCCTGTGTTGCAGACGGCTGGAGAAGTCGAAGTCGCTTGCCACTCGCAGACCTTGACTGAACCAGCCGTAAATCCGTCGCAGCAGCTCATGCCCCTGCGCCGCCGCGACGGAGAGGTACAGACTGTTGGGGCGGAGCAACTCGGCAATGATCTCGCGCCGACCGGTCATGGCGCGCCCGAACTGCACCTGAAGCCCTGCGCTTCGTTCGAAGAGGCGGCGGCGCTTGCCCTCCGGATAGGAGTAGAGCCACCTCCAGGACGCGGTCGTCGTCGACGCTGAACCCGTACTCGTAGCGCACGCCGTCCACCACGAAGTCGAGCGCTTAGGTGCTGGGGTGCCGGCCTACGGCCTCTCGCAGCGCGAACGGCCGCCGGGGGACGCCGCCGGCCGGATCCCAGTGGCGGAACGACGAGAGCACCGCGTAGCGCATCCACATCACCGCATCGATGACATTGGACTTGCCCGAGGCGTTCGGTCCGTAAATCGCGGCGACGGGAACCGTCCGATGACGCGTGCCGGACGCGGTCTGTTCCGCCCGGCCCCGGTGCACGCCGTCGGCGATCTGGGACAGCTCCTGCTCGTCGCGGAGCGATCCGTGATTGGTCACGTGGAAGCGCGACAGCATGCCGTCCTCCTGCCCTCGATGGCGTCCCGCTGTGTGGTGTAGCCGATCACGGTTGAGGTGTGCGCTGGCTCGCTCCCGGGGCGCACACCTGCGAGGGATTCACGCTCCCTGA